>JBBQAX010000105.1:0-12966 GCA_038316905.1 Verrucomicrobiota bacterium
CGCACCGCGCCCGGCCATCCAACTTTACAGCGTCGAGGGCGCGCCACTCGGCAAGGACATCCCGTTTGTGGCAAGTTACAAGGCAACTCCCGACGTCGTAATCGAACCGTGGATGGCGATGGTTTCCCGCGACGGCAAAAAACTCGCGGCGACCGTTTCCAAGCCGGGCTTGTTTCTCTTCCAAAACCGCGAATATTCCTGCATCCACTGCGGCACCGGTTTTGGTGAAATGAAGCCCGGCCAGTCGGCGGAAGCAGTCAACAAAACCTATTTCGTGGAAACCTCCCTCGCCGATTGGCACCGGCGGATGAAAACGGAGTTGGCCTGAGCCGGCGCGTTGGCGATGAAGACCCCAGGGTCGTTATAATGTATTTTCCGCCGATGAGTGGTTCAAAGAATTATTGCGATTTTTCCAGCCAAGTTTGGCTTGGTTGCCTACCCCATTTTGGAGGCGTTGGTGCCTCAGCCCAAAAATTAAAATCAAAAATGAAACCCGCGAATTGGACGCTTGCGTTCACTAAAAACTCTTTGATATTGTCCGCGCGTCAAGGAGTGCGAACCCGGTAGTTTGGCTTGCATCCAGGTTTGGTAATCACGTTGCCCACGTGGCGGAATTGGCAGACGCGCTAGATTCAGGTTTTCATTTCCATCGATTTCGGAGCCTTTCTACTCATTTCATTGCGTTGCTTCAAAATGTTTTTTTCAGAGGCGAATTAGCGTTTTCCTTAAAAATTTTCCAAAGTTTCAGGTCAGTTCTAAAAAGGTGGTAACTAGCACAAAAACTAGCACACACACCAAATTTGTTTACTCATTGATTACCAAGGTTTTCCAAATACCAAATTTTCCCAGACGCGTTTACGACTTAATCTAGTGAGTCTAAGAATGAACGGCAGAGTTAGGCGCAAGCGACTTCCCAATTACTCCGCTGTTTCGCAATCGTGAGCGCAACAGGCAGAAAAAGTTTTATTACCTCAATATTGGTGAGCGTGTGTCGGGATGGTGACATGGTTGTGAATCGACCTTTTCCCGCCATGGCCAACGGCAACAACAACTGATCTGCCAAATGAATTCCCACGGGCGCTTCGGACGCGAGATATTCTTTTACTTCTCGGACAACGTTTGATGCCACAACTTCAGCGGCAACACCGCGTTCGCCAAAACCGGTCAGCACTTCCGTTACAAACTCAGTTTCAAGTTCAATAATCAGCACGTTTCCCGGTCCGCAAGAATTTTTCACCTCATCAGTCTGGAGATTTTCACGCGGCCAGTTCAGTTGTTCCGAAACAATCTTCAACTCTCGATCCGCAACATTACGGTGAAGATTCGCCACAACGCCACGAGCCAGGCGCCGTTTAATTTCGCCGCGTTGCAGAAGTTCAATCGCTGACAACTTGTCGCTCGGAGTGATTGTTACTGAGAACTTTCCACCACCCGCCGGATAAAAACCAGGCCGCTCCAGTTTGACGGAAACGTGTGGTCCCATTTTGTTGAGCAATGGCAAAAATGATTTCTCCAGAAAGTCGAAGGGCGGCGCATGTGGATTGTGGGTGCCTCCTTCCAGCGTAAGGGTTGACGGCGTTGATCCAATGATGAGTGCTGGAAGAATCGTTTGTAAGACGAGAGTGGCGCTGCCCGCAGTTCCAACCGCAAAATGATATTCGCCCGGTTTGACTTTGCCTGGTTTGAAAACAACTTCGTGCGAACCGAGTTCCGCGCCTTGAACTTTCGCGCCACTTATTTCTGCTGCGGCCTGCACTGCGGTTAAATGTTGTCGCAGCAAACCGGGCTTCTTGCGGCCAGCGCGTATCTTTTCAATCCGGAATGCTTCGCCCGTTACGAGCGACAATGACAACGCCGTTCGCAAAATTTGTCCCCCGCCTTCGCCAAGTGAACCATCAAGAATGATCATTTAAGCTGCGCCTTTCAAACTTTCATCCGCGTCTTTGATGACAAAACGTGCTTTCAATTTCGCCACGGTCGAAGCCAAACCCGCCTGCTCAACCGAGCGCAAGACTTCATTGAAATCTTTGTAAGCGGCGGGCGCTTCGTCTTTCGGATAATTACGGCAATTGGTTAAAATATCGTTCGCGTCGAAATCAGCGTCGATGGACGCTTGATCGAGTTCACGAATCGCAGCCTTGCGACCTCGCTGGCGACCGGCTCCGTGATTGACGCTATAGCAACTTTTCTCCGCGCCCGGATCAGCGACCATCACCACCGAACCGGCTTGCGGATTTCCCGGGAGCAAAATTGGATGCCCACTCTCGTAAAACGGAGTGTTCTTCAGCGAAAAATGATTTGCTGGAAAAGCGCGAGTCGCGCCTTTGCGATGCACCCAGGACTCGCGGCCTTCGATGATTTCTTTACGCGCAATGTTGTGACTGATGAAATAAACGAGGTCACCTTTCACGCCAGAAATTATTTCCTGAAACGCTTCCAGCACCAGCGCGTTGATCAAAAGATGATTCACTGTGGCGAAGTTTGCGCCGAGTGCCATGTCATCGAGATAATTATTCGCTTCAACCGAACCAAGCGGCGCGTAAACGGGTCTGGACGACACGGTCTGGTCGGTGCCCATTGATCGGATTCCGTTGCACGCCCGTTTCCGGGTGATCAATGGGATTCTGGTGCCGATGTTTGCTTCCAACACCGACCCGGAGATGCCGCTGGTCTGGCAGGCACCTAAAAATGTTCGCCTGGTCTTTGTCATCAGAACGCAGTTGTCGGAGGAAGAGGAAGGGACTGAAATCTCCACTAATTATCTCATCGCTTTCAACGACGAGAAAAATGGTTTCCGTTTGCCGCTCCCCAACCTCCACGACGATTGCATGGTCTGCATGGGCGACTTCAATCACAGCCACAAAACGGCGGGCGAGTGTGTCACGGCAAGCCTGGAACAATTCAACAAGTCGAAGTGGAATGCGGACCTGATGCGGACGGTTGAAAAGTCGCAGAAGTTCTTCCGATTTCATCCGACCAACGAGAACTTCGAGACGCTGCCGATTAAGGCAGCGGATTGGACATTGCTCTGCGACAAAGTTTCCACGGCCATCATGGAAAGGGTGGTTCTATGAGCCGAACAAAAAGTGCGCTGTTGCCTTTGGGGCTCAACTCAGAGCGTCCAATTCCTGCGAGGCAATCTATCGGGGCGAAGTCCTCAAGGACGAATGGGACCGGTTACGACAGCAAACCGTAAAAAACAACAAACCAACGATCAACATCATGGCTGCGCTGCTCCTGGATTCCTGTTTCTCGAATCTGCTTAGCCGGGAGGAGTTCTCGCAGTTGATCGGGCTGGCCCGAAAAGCGGTGGAGCGTTACGAAGAAAAAAACAAAACATCAAAAGTCGGCAGGACACTGTTCGACAGCATCAAGGAGATCACATGAATTACATCATTGGTTGTGGCGGCGTTGGATCGGCCATCACGCCTTCAACACCCGAGCAGGCCGTCGATCGGTTTGCCTCGTGGAATTCTGAACCGTCCGGAGACTGGGTCTATTTCTGCACCGTGCATCACCATTGTTCGGCAGATGCATTTCAGTCGGGCACCGACGAACAAAACGAAAAAGGCCAGGACGGTCTGCATCTCACAGTCGGAAGGATGGATGAGGACCGGCACGATCTTCATGCCCGGTTTTATCTCAACGGCAGTTGCTTCGAGCCAGACATGAGTTTGTTCTGGCCGATTGATGCGGCACTGGTGGAGCAGGTTCCGTCGGAAACACTCGATGCCCTGGCCCGCTTTCAGATGTGCGAGAAAGTCACGGTTGATTTTCCGGACGCATGGCGGGTCAACATCGTTGAGATCAAAACCGAGCGGATGAAAGCGCGTGACGAACACGATCATCCTCTGGATTCATTTCATCAGGGTGCTGAGATCCGGCCTTGGATTCATTTTGAACGAGCCTTGCTGGAAATTACACAACGTTGTGAACGGGAATTTGTCACGGAGCCGCAATGGTTGGGAATGCTGCAAAGCCTCTGTGATGATCCGGTCAACAACATCATCATCGACGCCTGCTCCGAGAATGGCGTCACCCCGGAGGAACTGCTGGAGGAATTGAGTCACTACGAGTTCAGTCAGTAAACAAATCAAACCAAACCGAGAAAGCCGGGCATTGGCATGCAGCCACCGCCCGGCTTTTTCATTTCAATCAAAGGAAAAAATGAATGCAGTCATGAATCCGCCGAGCGCGGAACAAATCACTTTGTATTCCCGGGAAGGTTCCTCGGACAAAGTGTATCAATGCAGCCTTGAATCGAAGGGCGACTTGTTCGTGGTGAACTTCGCCTATGGTCGGAGAGGATCGACCCTCGCGACGGGAACCAAAACATCCGCGCCGGTCGATTACGATACAGCGAAGAAGGTGTTCGATAAACTCGTTCGCGAGAAAACAGCCAAGGGTTACGCGCCTGGCGAAAACGGCACGGCTTATCAACCAACTCAGCAATCGGAACGCGTTGCTGGCGTGCTACCGCAGTTGCTCAACCCGATTGATGAAGAAGAGGTGAATCGTTTGTTGCACCATCCCGATTGGTGCCTCCAGGAAAAATTCGACGGGCGACGGGCCTTGCTCATGCGCGATGGGCCGGTGATCTCAGGAGTAAATCGAAAAGGACTCACCATCGGGTTACCGGAAACGATCATGAAAAGCGGGGAGGCCATTCGAGGGGATTACATCATTGATGGGGAAGCGGTCGGTGACACGTTGCACGCTTTTGATCTTTTGATGCTCAATGGCGAAAACCTTTCCTCCACTCCTTATCACGGTCGTTTGCTGGCCTTGATGAACCTGCTCGCCTCCAGCCAGGCACCGCACATCCAAATTGTGCAAACTGCGTTTGGCGCGAAAGACAAAGCCATTCACTTTCGTGAAGTGCGACAGTCCAAAAAGGAAGGCGTCGTCTTCAAACGATTGGACGCGCATCAAAGTCCCGGTCGGCCGGCCAGCGGCGGTTCGCAATTGAAACACAAGTTCTATGCAACCGTTTCTGCGGTGGTCGCCAATGTGAATCGGCAACGAAGCATTGAGGTGCGGCTCCTCAGTCATGAAGGATGGAAGTTCGCAGGCAACGTGACGATTCCCAAAAACCACCGGATCCCCCCGGTCGGAACCATCGTCGAGGTGCGATACCTCTACGCCTTCCCCGAAAGCAATTGTTTGTATCAGCCGGTTTATCTCGGCGAACGCACGGACATCGGCTCCGATGAATGTGTTCTGTCGCAGTTGAAATTCAAACCGGCTGCGCAAGAAGAATAAAAACGACAACCGGTCGAAATCGAGTCGTCGTCAAAAACCTCAAAGCCGTTCCTCAAAAATGGGGAACGGCTTTTTTATATTCAGAAAGGAAATTTGAGAACCAATCCCCCGATCCTCATCTGGCTGGTCATTCTTACTCTGGTCGCCGCAATCCTGTATTTTCTCTGGGCTTATCTGGTGGCGTTTCTTGCCATCTGCGGAGGAATTCAACTTTTGCGCATCTGGAATCGGAATCGCCTGCGAAACTCAAACCGCAACTTCCCACGTCATCATGGAAAATTCTAATCAACTCTTGAACGTCCTCACGCGCGAAGGCGTGTTGATCAACGTGTCGGTTCGTTACTGGCGCGGCTGCAAGAAACTTCGCGCCGAAGATCTCGGACTGGATCCGAACAAAATATCGGACAAGCTCATCAGTCTGGGTCACAAACGGCTTCTGCCCAAGGAAGCAACCGCTGCATTGTCTCTCGTAGAATCACGGTCTCACGCTCTCATCGACGCCAACACGTTTCCGTTCCTCAACGGTCTCGCTCATTTTCTTCCCAACGCCAGGCTGGAAGACGTGACCGGAAAATTGAAAGATATGGAAACGGAATTCTGGAACGCAAAAGCAGAATTTATTCGGCTCTACGGAACACTCCGGGAAAGTGCGTCGCGCGACTGGCGGCGCATGGCAGAGAAACTTGTCCTCGATCCGGCCCGGCTCGTCGCCACCATTGAAGCATCTTTTCCGACAGCGGATCGCATGCATCGGTTCTTTGGTTTCGACACGCAATTGTTTCAGATTGCCGTTCCAAAGCGGCTCGGCCTGGATGTCGTTCAGTTGGGGGACCAACAACAAGTCATTCAGGCCCGTCAAGAAGCGACGCACGCCGCCGGAGAAAAGATTCGCCGGGATGTAGAAATATTCGTCTCGGATTGTGTTTCGACGTTGCGCGAACAAACCGCTGTGCTGTGCAGCGAGATGTTGGAAAGTATCAGCACTTCAGAAACCGGGGTGCATCAGAAAACGCTCAATCGTTTGGTCCGGTTCATCGATCAATTCAAGCAAATGAACTTCGCCAACGATCATGAGATGGAACAGCAATTGGAAAATGTTCGTCGCGAATTGCTCACGCGTTCCGCCGAAGATTATCGGGACAGCGCATCTTCGCGCTCGAAACTCGTGAACGGCCTTTCGCAATTGCGCGATCAGGCACGTCAACTCGCCAGGCAGGATGCAACCGAACTTGTGCAACGGTTCGGAGACCTCGGCCGCAGAAAGTTTCATCTGGCGGCATGATTCAAAACACAAACCGAAACGGCAGTCGGCGATCCCGGCTGCCGTTTCTTTTTCATCGAAAAATCATGAGTCACTTCACATCAATCAAAACACAAATTAAAGACATCGAAGCGCTCCGCTCGGCTTGTGCAGAAATGGAATTATCCCTTCTGTCCAACACGGAAGCTCGCGGTTACATCAACAACAAACAAAAAGGCGACTACGTCATCCGGTTGAAAGGTCCTTATGACATCGCCTTGAATCAACAACCTGACGGTTCTTTAGGACTGACATCCGATTTATGGGAAGGTCACGTCGAACGGGAAACAGGCAAAGGTTACGGCAAACTCCTGCAACTTTACGCGGTTCACAAAGCCATGCGCGAAGCGCGCCGAAAGGGGCATCTGGTCAAACGTTCTCAACACCAAGACGGGGCCATCAAGCTCGTCATCGCAGGAGTTTAATCATGAACAAATCTGTCGAAATTATTGTGTCTTCATCCGGAGACATTCAGATCGACGCAGTCGGCTTCAAAGGAGCTGATTGCGAAAAGGCCACGCGTTACCTTGAAGAAGCGCTCGGTGTCGTGAAGGGAAAAGTCAAAAAGCCGGAGCTCCATCAAAACCGGCTCAACAAAACCCAACAAAGGATTGGCGGATGAATCCCGCTGTCCTGACCTTCGATTCGTCCGGAGAAGGCCGCTGTCTCTACACCGAACTGATCGATCTCGCGTCCATCGGTTCCCTCGAAATCACTCGAGCCACTTCCATTGAGTTCAACAACACAACTCAACAATGGGAAGTCCGGCAGGATGGCACGGTGATTTTTAAAAATTGTTCCCGGGCCATCTGCCTGGCCTGGGAACATCAACACTTCAATCGCTGATCCCATGAACAAACCGATTCAAAAGGTTTGGACATTCCCATCCGACTCAAATCCTGACGTGGAATACCAGACGCTTTTGTATGCGGACAATTCCACGTCGTGCAATTGCGCTGGCTGGACTCGGCGTGTCGCTACGGATGGAAGTCGTTCCTGCAAACACACCCGCTGGGTGGATTTGCGAACGGCAGACCAACACTGCTCGGCCACACGCAATTATGAGATCGCAACACCAGAAAGGAAAAATGCCCAAAAACAAATCCAACACACCCCAAAGCTCGGTTACCGCAAATTCGCTGTCTGAGTTGGGAATGAAAATCGTTCATTACATTCAGGCCGGTTATCCGGGACTGTATCTCATCTCGCCAGAAGAACAGCGGGTCGAGGCGGAGATCAAGTCCGTGCTCGAACATCTCAACCGCAAACAAAAGCAAACCGAGCAATATCAACTTTGTTATTGGTCCATCGTTGATGGTTTGGTCAACACGACGACAAATCAGGCCCGTGAAGTGATCGAGCCGCTTGAACTGTTGCAGGCGATTAATGAGGAAAAGGAACGCACGATCTTCCTGCTCAAGGATTATCACTTGTTCCTGGAGGATCCGAATGCCATTGCGCTGCGAAAAATGAAAGATGTTTTGCTGGAAGCGAAAACCAAACAGAAACAAATCATCATTGCGGGATGCCGCCTCGTGCTGCCGCCGGAATTGGAACGCGAACTGACTGTGATCGAGATGTCGTTGCCGGGCAAAGAAGTGCTGCGAACGGTGCTGCATGGAGTCATGGATTCAGCCGGGATTCCCGACATGGATGCAGAACAGCGCGACAAAGCAGTTGATGCCGCAAGTGGGCTGACCACCATTGAAGCGGAAAATGCTTTTGCGCTGTCGTTCGTTCAGACCCGCACCATCGAACCGTCCGCCGTCTCGCGGGAAAAAGCACAGTCGCTGAAAAAGAACGGCTTGGTCGAAATTATCGAGACCTCGGAATCGCTCGAATCCATCGGCGGTCTGGATCTGTTGAAAGAATGGCTGCTGCAACGCAAAGGCGCCTTCTCCAAACGAGCCGTTGAGTTCGGACTGCCCACACCGAAAGGTGTTTTGATCACGGGCATTCCGGGAACGGGAAAATCGCTCACCGCCAAAGCAACGGCGAGTGTGTTTGGTGTTCCGCTGCTCAAACTGGATGCAGGGCGCATCTTCGCCGGTCTGGTCGGACAATCGGAAAGTAACCTGCGTTCGGTCATGCAAACCGCCGAAGCGATTTCGCCATGCGTTCTTTGGTTGGACGAAATCGAAAAAGGTTTTGCCGGAAGTAAAAGTTCGGGCGCAACAGACGGCGGAACTTCGGCACGTGTCCTCGGTTCGTTTCTGAATTGGATGCAGGACAAAAAAGCTCCTGTCTTCATCGTCGCGACAGCCAATGATGTCTCGCAGCTTCCGCCAGAAATGTTGCGCAAGGGACGCTTTGATGAACTCTGGTTTGTCGATCTGCCATCGCAATCGGAACGCGAAACAATTTGGAAAATCCAGATCGCCAAGTATCGCCGCGATCCGAACGACTTCGATTGCGTTCAACTCGCCCGGGCCACGGAAGGTTTTACCGGGAGTGAAATTGAAACTGCCTTCGTGGAAGCACTCTATCTCGCGTTCAGCGAAAACAATGAGCCGGGTGATCTGACGGTTGCGCGAGTGTTGAATGATTGCGTTCCGCTTTCCAAACTGATGGCGGAACAAATCAGTTCACTGAGAAACTGGACCAAGGGACGGGCACGATTGGCGACGTCCCAGGAACCTTTGGAACGGAGGCTTCGGAAAATTGCTGCGTGACTGCGGCGGAAAGGGACTTCCACACGGATTCCTTTTCTTTAGCTATCGGGTCGGAACCTATTCCATGTATTATTCATCACCAGAGGAAATCAGTAATAAGGTGTGGAGTTCAAAATGCTTTTTTTGATGCTTTTCTGTATCCCGCCTCAAATTCAGCCCTGAATTTTTTCTTCCGCGACGCCGATGAAGCGGATGCAGTCCAAGCCGCCGACTTCATTGGCAAAAAGCGGATTGTGAAACGCTCATGGGGATTTAGCGCCGGAAAACGCAACGTGAATTATTCCGAAACCGAGGAACACAAGATTAAACCTCATAAGCTGCGCAGTTTGCGCGACCATCAGTGCATTGTTGTCCACTGTGAAAAGGGTTTTCGGAGAACCGTTCTTCTGCCACTGGAGCCAGACGGAAATGTTTCGCCTTGGTTTAAGCGTAGCTGGTTGTGAACGAGCAGGCACAATTCCGCCAACCCAATCCGTCGTGTTGGATGTCGCGCCGCGCACGCGCCGGTCTCATTTGAATAGTCTCTCCCAAATGCCAAAATTGTGCCTAATAGTGACCGTGGCTGTTGCACGTCGTGTGCCGACTGCACAGGCCGAGGAAAATTGTTGGACGAGAACCGGATCGTTGCCGCTGTGGCACGTCCTGTGCCGATTGCGCAGAGGTGGGCGGGGTGCTTTTCTGGTGGCCAGGCAACGGCAAGTTCTCAACTTGTATGGGCGCATGCCATCCTTGGCCGATCGGGCTTAATGAACAACGATTTGTGGACGCCATGGAACTAAGCGCCCGGACTAAAGCGTTGAAAGTAGGCGCGTCGTCCGCACCGATAATAATTGCGTTTGGGATGTGACGGTCGCCATTTTATCCACCCTCACAACCAATTTCTGATTCCGAAACTGATCGAGGATCGCGTTAACTTTTGACCATTGCTTGCCAAAAAAAAGGCCAGGATTGCCGTTTACAATGTATTGCCGCTATTCCTGCGCTTTCTGCTCACGCACAGATCGCTGTCTTCGTTTTCGCCTTGGGGGAGGAGCACGACGGTGACTTCCCGATTTTCCTGAAAGATGGTCCGTATTGACTCACGGCAAAATGTTACCGGCGGTGGGACGCGGGCATCGCGCCGGACGTGCGGCAGTTGTTATCTGGTCACGCGGATGAGCGCAGTCATGCGGTTTACACGCACACGCAACTTGCTACGCTGCGTCGGGCGATCGATGTGTTGCCGCGCCTGGGGTTAAACTCGGCCAAGAGCGCCCGGTTAAATTAAAACCAAGATGAAAGTGGATTCAGCAGATTTAAGTTGGTTGCCGTCCCGGAAAGAGTGGGACTTTCGTTCAATCGTCGTGAGCGAATGCCGAATCGCGTGCCACTGGGAATACTCGCGGCAAATCTTCCAAGCCGTATCGCACCATGCGCCAATCGACGCCAAAGGCTCTGGGAAAAATTCCGTGTCGCGAAATCAAAATGTTCAGCCGTATTTCCCGTCAATTTACCAACAGGCCGCGCGGGAACTCTTTCCCCAACCATGGATGTCACTGACGAAGGAACAACGAGCGAAGGTGACAGGATCGTTTTACGCGATGCCAGCTTTACAGGTGCGTAAGTTGGGAGATTTCATGGAGCGAATGAAATGGTCCGCGACAGCCATGCCGAAAACGGTGCAACCTTATTTGGAATACAGTTATGTCATTCAACCGAACTTCAGTGTGCGAGGTGTTGGAGCTGTGATAAAAGAGTTTGAAGCCTGGGCGCGGAAGGAAGCGAAACAGTATCGACAATCACCTCGGGCGAAAGCGGCTGAACCACCGTTTGATGCATTAAAGTGGCTGGCAGTGCTGCGTGTCGAAGAAGCGCGCAGCAAAGCGCGTGTCCGTTTTGAACAGGCGCAGGAAGCGATCGCCGCGTATCGGAAGAAAAATCCTCAGCTGGATTCCAATGGAGTATTTCCGGTTTATGCGAGCCATGGCGCATGGTCCAAAGCGCGCGCCGATGCGCAGCATCTCCAGTCAAAAACGATGAACGGTTCGTCCGAGTTGCTCGCAGGATTAATTTAAGTTCTAAAATCGGCTTCTGTAATTAGCCGGGCGCGATGTCGGTGGTGAGCGACCCGAGCGTGTAGAACGGCGCTTCGCTGCACCACTCGAGTTGCTTGGCCATGTTTTCATCGATCATGACCGGCCATTCATCCAAGGTTATGAACGCCCACTACACGCATCTGGAAGTGAAAACACTTAAGACTTGAAATATAATTTTGCCAGCCAAAGAGAAACCCCGCCGATCGCAACTCAATCTTCACCAAATAACGATTCAATATCCCGTGCGCCATGATAGACATGGAACACCTGAATTCCCTCTGGAACCGGGCGGTAACAAATCAAGTAGTTGTCAAAACCAGCGATGCGCCATGAACGGATGCCCTTCAATCGGGGATCGCGGAATTTACGCGCTCTGCCAAGTCCAGGCGAGCTGGCGAGAGTTACGAAAGTTTCGTAAGCCGATTCGACGACGTGAGTAGCGGCATCAGGATTATCCCTGGCGATGAATTCCCAAATCGCCCAAAGCTCGTTCTCAACGCACGGTGCAAGGATGAATCTAGGCTCCGGCACGAGCCTCCTTGATGCGTTTACGGAGGCGGCGGAACACTTCTTCACCACTAACACCTTTGCCCGCATCCAGCGATTGGCTTGATTGCAGCAATTGGGTTTCCAGTTCTTCCAGCGTGACGGGCGAACGCATCAACCGTATTTCCCGTTCTTCTTTGAGACGGCGTAAACCGGCGCGGACGACTTCGCTCGCGGTCTGGTAAAGGCCGCTGCCAACTTCTTTCTCCACAAACTTTTCCAATTCCGGGGTTAGAGACACATTCATAATTGAAACTCCACTAATTCATCGTTGAAGTCAGTCTATCGCGAATAACAAAAAGTAGCAAATCCTGTTATTAGATTTTTTGACGCACTCGGCGAATTAATCCATCAGCTTGCGTTCATTTCGGAAAGTTTTTCCAGCAACTCGGATTCAAGCTGTTGGCGTTCGTCTGCCGTCAGGCACGAGGAAACGAGCATGATTAGAGGCGTGAAATAAAGTTGTAAAGTTATGTAAGTTTCTGTTTTCTGCTACGGGAAATCCCGAATTGATCCTCAGTAGAAATCCTGAAACGCACGGGACGGTCTTGCCAACGCAAAGTCCTCACAGGGATCCACCGGCGACGAATTCAGATGGGAAACGAATATGGCGGCGAAACAAAACGCTTGTAGTAATTGGACCGGGGATCTTCCGCACTCCAATCCAACATCTTTTCTCAGCAACTTTAAATCAAAGCGAGTCGTGTTATAGAATCACGTTTTTCCTTGGTGCTAACAGCGTCGCCTGATCGTCTTGGGGACTGCCAAAACCATCGAAAACTAGTTTAGACAAATGAAAACATTTAATGCTCTTTGGAAATGCGCCCTTTTTGCCATTGTCCTAATTTGCCAGAATTCGTCATCGTTTGCCACTACGTATTCGTCATTTATTGAGACTCGCATAATAGAGTGACAATGATTGGGTCTTTTGGTATAGTCCGGGCATGTCGAAAACACGTGACCATGCCGAGATGGAAAAGCGCCGCAGGAAAGCGGGCAAACTCTTTGCCAAGGATTATTCCGCGCCGGAAGTGGCCCGGCGTCTGGGGGTCGCCCGGCAAGTGGCTTATCGATGGAAGAACGCCTGGGAGCAAGGCGGCATCTCGGCCCT
>JBBQAX010000106.1:0-12948 GCA_038316905.1 Verrucomicrobiota bacterium
CTGCCCGCCTTCCTTTGCGTCTTCATTCAGATCCGCCTCAAGGAACCGGAAAAATGGGTTAAGGCGCGGGAAGAAGGTCGCCGCGCCGGTGTTCGGTTTGGATCCTATGCCTCCATGTTTGGCGAGGCCCGCTGGCGCAAACACGCGCTGCTTGGGATGGTTCTCTGCATTTCTGGTGTGGTCGGCCTTTGGGGCGTGGGTTTCTTCAGTCCCGAATTAGTGGGCGACGTGATTGGTAAACTTTTGAAAGCCCAAAATGTTCCTGCGGAGCAATTGCCCGGCAAACGCATGATGTGGACTGGCATCACCATGATCATGCAAAACACCGGCGCCTTTCTCGGCATGCTCGCGTTTACAAAACTGGCGCATCATTATGGGAGAAAACCTATTTTTGCCATTGCCTACGTCTGCGCCTTTATCAGCACCGTGGCTGTGTTCAAATTTCTGAACCAGCCTTGGCACATTTTCGTTCTCATCCCCATCATGGGTTTTTGCCAACTCGGTTTGTTTGCTGGTTTCGCAATTTATTTGCCGGAACTTTTCCCAACCCGTTTGCGCAGCACTGGAACGAGTTTTTGTTATAACGTGGGACGATTTATCGCCGCGAGCGGCCCGTTCACCATGGGATTGCTGCAAGCAAAACTCGCGGCCGGCGCGGTCACTCCGGAAGCCAAGTTGGAAGCTTTCCGCAACGCTTGTTGCTGGGTAAGTCTGATCTTCTTCCTGGGCATCCTGGTGCTTCCATTCCTGCCGGAAACCAAAGGACAACCGTTGCCGGAGGACAGTGTCGGCGCGCGATAGGAATCAAATTGTTTTCCCAGACCCGCCGCCTTGGTTCTCAGCGTCACCGGGCGGGAATCATGAAGGCACTACCTCAACCAAATGCCGTCCAGCAGCACGGTGTGAGGAATTCTCGGGCTCCCTCGCTCATTGCGGTGGATCTGACCGACGACCAATTCGACTGCCGCCGCGCCCATTTCTTCAGGACGCGTGTTGATTCCCATTAGTTCTTTTCGGCCCTGTTCCAAAATGCTCAGCCACGCAGTTGCGGGTTTGAAACCAGACTTTTTCCGCTTCGCTATCCATTGTTCGATCTGTGGCTCGGCAATCGGAATTATCGGAAGACGGAAAAACTTTGAGAGTGAAATATGAACCTGAGTTTCATGCCAAACCAAACACCGTCATCTTGCACATTCCTCCAATCGATGGCTTGGAGGAGCATTTCCATAAACGAGGGAAAACATTCTGTTAAGGAAGGAGCGAAGGTGAACCTTTAAATTTAGGTGTTTGACTCGCCGTTGCTAACAGGCGGGTCCCGCTAGAAAACCAGTGACTCGAAGTTGTTCAACGTGTCACCCACGAGGTTCTGTTCCGAAGTCATTTAACAAGATCCAAACAAACCAGGCGATCTTCGCTGCGCAGGTAAAGTTTTTTATTCGCCAGAACGGGAGCGGCCCAGGTTGGATAATGCAATTGAGGAACTTGCCAGCGCGAAAGTTCTTCCGCTTTCTGCGAATTCAATTTGAAGAGGCCGAGCAAACCGCCTTCGCCGAGCACTATCAATTTTCCATCCGCAAAAATGCATGAACCTCGCCCATAGACCGGCGGGGTCGGACTGCTGTGAGGACGCCAGCTTTCGTCGCGATCCCACATCAATTTTCCAGTCGCAAATTCCACGCAACGAAAGCGCGCATCCGGCTCGTTGCGTCCATTGAAGGCGTAGAGAAAACCGGCATGCAGAATCGGCGTCGTCCAATGAATTTCCAAAACCATGCTGCGGCGAATCTCCTCGAATTTTTGATTCTCAGGATTCACTCGCAACCAGACTGAGCCGCTTTTGTAATAGGCACCTGAAATGAAAACCGTATTGCTGACCACAATTGGATTTGCCGCGTTGACGGATTCATCCACTCGCGCGCGAAACCAGAAACTGTCATAGACTTCGCCCGTTTTTGGATTCAACGAAACCAATCCTTGCCGCATCAAACAAAATGCCATCCGTTTTCCATTCACGGTCGCGAGAACGGGCGACGCGTAGCTGGCTTGTTTTTCGTGTCGCTTCCATTCGACTTTCGTTTCGTCCTCCGGCTTTCGATTCAGTTTGAATTCTCCCTCGACACCGCGGCGTGATTGAAAATTATCCGTCCAGCCCAACATCGGTTTGCCCGTCCAATTCTTTTCGCCGACACTTTCCCAAATAGTTTTTCCAGTCTTCGCGTCGATTCCAACGACGCCGGAATTCGGTTGTCCGCCAATCATCACGAGAAGCAAATCGCCTTCGAGGACCGGCGTGCTCCCGACGCCGAAAAACGCTTCTGGAATTTCCCAATCCTTCGCCGTGTTGCGCTGCCAGACGAGTTTGCCGGTTTTGAAATCAACACAGGTCAACATTCCTTCCGCGCCGAACGTGAAACAAAAATTTTCATTCAAGAGAGGAGTGCATCGCGGCCCATTATTGTAACCGTAGGGATCTTGAAAATTGCTGGGATACACGAATTGCCAGATTGGTTTTCCATTGGTCGCGTTGAGACAATCAATGACTTCATTAGTTCCGACGCGATGAAATAGAACCAATTTACCTCCAAGAACCGACGGCGCACTGTAGCCGGTTCCGATTTCTTTTTGCCAGACTTGTGGCGGGCCGTTGGTCGGGAATTTTTCGATCAAACCTGTTTCTGAAGAAATTCCGTTGCGATTCGGACCGAGGAATTGCGGCCAGTCTTCCGCATGCATTTGCAAAGAAAAACCAAGAAGCAAAACGATCAGGAAAATGGCGCGGCTCATTGGCGAGCAGTGAAGCGGATTCAGACTGGTTTTTCAAATCTCTTTGACTATCGTCGTCGCAACAAAGCCATGAACACCGAAGAGAAAATTCAATCGTTTCGCGGAAGTTACGAAGCGCTCCGTGCGGAAATCGGCAAAGTCATCGTCGGCCATGACGCGATTGTGGAGGGAACATTGATCGCTATTTTTAGCGGCGGACATGTGTTGCTCGAAGGCGTGCCCGGTCTCGGCAAAACGTTGCTCGTGCGCACGCTCAGCGAAGTGCTCGACATGAGTTTCAATCGGATTCAATTCACGCCCGACCTCATGCCGGCGGACATTCTCGGCACAAACATCGTCATGGAAACGCCGGACGGAAAACGCGCCTTTCAATTCCAGCGTGGGCCGATCTTCGCGCACCTGATTCTCGCCGACGAAATTAATCGGGCCACACCGAAGACCCAATCCGCCATGCTTGAGGCAATGCAGGAAAAAAGCGTCACGGCAGGTGGCGAGATTCGCAAATTAGGCGAACCCTTTTTCGTTCTCGCGACGCAAAATCCAATCGATCAGGAAGGAACCTATCCATTGCCCGAAGCGCAACTCGACCGCTTTTTCTTCAAGCTGATTGTCGGTTATCCGAATGCGGCCGAGTTGTCCGAAGTTCTCACGCGCACGACCGAAAGTGCAAAACCGGAAATCAATCGCGTGTTAACGAAAGAGCAGATTCTCGAATTGCAAACGCTCGTTCGCCAGGTGCCGGTCGCATCGCACGTAAAAGATTACGCCGTGCGCCTCGTCCTCGCGACGCATCCGAAGAGCGAAACTGCCGCGCCGATCGCCAATCAGTATCTCCGTTTCGGCAGCAGTCCGCGCGGTGGTCAAACGCTGATTCTCGCCGCGAAAGTCCGCGCTCTTACTCATGGGCGATTTAACGTCAGCTTCGACGACATCCAAGCCGTCGCGACGGCCGCGTTCCGCCATCGTTTGATTTTAAACTTCGAAGCCGAAGCCGAAGGCGTCACGACGGATCTCATCATCGAACAGATTCTGAAAGACGTTCCGAAGGAATCGATGGCGGTCAACGCATAAGGAGTTTCATTTTCAAATCGCGGCTTCTCCTCCCAAACTTCTGAATACTTTCGATCGTATCCTGAAAGCAAAGATGTTCGGTATCTGCGTTGAGGCTCTGAGTGATTGCGGGCGTCCACAGTCGCAGCGGCTTTGGAACTCACTCCTTCAAATCATCGAAGTAATTCTTCACCGCTCCTTGATACGCGCGCGGAACCTGATCCTGATTGAGCGCACTTTGCGCGTCGGTTTGGGCGGCATTCACGGCTTCTTCGTATTGCACTTTGCTCTGACCTTTGATGCTTACTCCTTTTAGCGTGATGCTCGGCATCGGGCCGCCCGCATTCATCTGCCCTTTGATTTTTGTTGGCGCAAGAGCGTCAGACAGTTCGCCTTCGCCGCGATCGCTCAAACCGCGAGCGGCAACGTCAGGCCGAATTACGCCGGTGTTATCCCAACGTTCTGTGACCTCTGGATAATAAAGCCATCCCGTTTCGTCGGCCCAGGTTCCCACACCGCGCCCCGGTTTCCCGCCTTTGCCAGAGCCGGTGCCGGGTTTAGTTCCCCAACTCTGACAAGTGCCGACGCACATCTGCGCTTTCTCTAACGCGGCCAAAGTTGCGGCTAACGATTCCGCGTCGCCCATTTGTTTTAATAGATTTTCCAATTCCTTGGCGGCCTCGGCCAGCGATTGCGCCGCAGCCGGTTTCTGGCCCTGCTTCATTTGGCCAACCGCAGAGTTCAACAATTCCTTTACCTTCCCGTATTCGCCGGCGGGTTCGAGCGCCTGGGAAACCTCCTCCAATAGTTTTTTGATTTGGTCGGACGAAAGATTCGATTGCTTCAATTGCGCCACCATTTGTTCCAAGGTTTTCTGCGCGGCTTCCGCTTGTCCGTTCTTCAATTGTTCCGCGAGATCTTTACCGATCTTCGAGGCAGCCTGTTGTTGAAGTTGCTGCAAGGTTTTCGCCATCTGCTGCAATTTTTCCAAATCGTTGAGCGCGGCGTTCAGATCTTTCATGAGCAGATCGCTTTGATTCGCCTGGAGCGCGGCGATGGCAGCGTCGAGATTTTCGAGCGGGATGCCCATTTCCTGCGCCTGTTGGGCAAGGCTGGTCAGCGATTGTGCGAGCTGTTGTTTGGCCGCATTGGCTTCCGGCGAATTATTTCCAGCCATTCCCGCGGCGGCTTGCTGCGCTTTCTGCAAATCGTTCTTCAATTTATCGAGAGCTTCTGGATCGTTCCCTTTGTTAGCCAAACTCTTTTGCAACGAATCAATCTGCTTCTGCAATTCGCCGGGGACATTTCCGCCGGGACGTGAAGGTTCGCGCGCGGCGCGTTCGAGCGGTTTCAACGCCGGATTCTTGCCCAGCTCTTTCATTTCACTTTTCAATTTGTCGGCGGCGCTGGCTAATTCTTTAAGTGCGTCGGAGCGGGTGAGCGGTGTCTTGGAAAGTTGATTTCCCAATTCCTCGATCGATTCCAGGCTCTCTTTGGTTTTCTCAAGCGCAGGCGGACGCTGCACAAGCTCGCGCCGGGTCAATTGACTGATTTGTTTCCCGGCTTCTTTGATCACGGCGGTCTCGTTCTGTTTCTGAACAAAAGTTTTGCTCCGATATTCGGGGATGAATCCAAGTCCAGCGCCAAGTGCGAGAACGAGCAAAGCCCAACGGCTCGCTTTGGGAAGATGCGCCGGGAGCAATGTGCGGAAGTTCAATTCGCCCGCGTGTTTGGCGGCGTCAGAAATCAAAAGGTCTTTCCAATTACCGCGTGGGGAATCGGCCATTTCAAGCGCGGTGCTGAGACGTTCCTGCAATTTTTGTTGTTCATCAATCCAGCGCGCGGTTTCCATGAGCGACATCGGGCGCAACCAGCCGTGCAAAAACCCGGCAATCAGCAGCAGCATGCCGACGACGCCAGTGCCGAGAACGATTTCAAATGGAATGGGAAAAACTTTGTAACAACCGAGCGCGAGCAACCAAAGTGATGCGCCGATGAGCAAGCCTTGCCAGAAACCGCGCCAGCCCCGCAACCAGCGTCGGCGTTTCGCGGCAGAGGCGACGGTGGTCTGGATAATTTTGAGGTCACTCATGGCTGAGGCAAAGATGCGCTTTCGGGATGTTTTCGCTAGTTAATTTTTGCGAGTGATCGCGGCTGTGCGCAAAACGAAGTTGATCGAATTTCAGGTGCGACGTAGGTTCAACCCATGAGCAAGCTGACCGAGATCATTTTTGAAGTGCGTGAGGATGAGGTGGACGGTGGCTACAACGCCCGGGCGCTGGGTTATTCAATTTTCACTCAGGCTGACACGGTTGAAGAGTTGCGAACTATGGTGAAGGAATCGGTCGCTTGCCACTTTGAAACCGAGGCCCCCAAAATCATTCGCCTCCATTTCGTTCGCGACGAAATTTTGACTGCGTGAAAATTCCCCGCGACTGCACCGGGCCGGAACTTGCCAAAGCTCTCCGGAAGTTTGGCTACATTTGACCGGCAGGATGGCTCGCACATTCGGCTTACCACGCAACGCGACGGCGGGCATCACATCACGGTTCCTAATCACCGCCCAATCAAAGTCGGGACACTGCACGATATTTTAAAGGCGGTCGCCAACCACCACCGAATTAAAGTGGAAGAGTTATTGCGTGAATTGAAAATGTGATCAGTTACTTACTCTGGGTGTTCATGAAAATTATCGCCATCACACTGCTTCTTTGTGCTAAAGTTTTCGCCGAATGAATTTATCGACCGTGCCGTTTGAAATCAGCGATCCGATCAACACGCAAATTCTCGCGATTTCTGAAGACAAGATCCAAGGATTTCAACGCGATCCGCTTGGGGAAATTTCCCGCCAGTCTGGGGTCGAGTTGCCGGTTGTCATCGAACGAATCAAATCCATGCTCGACGCGGGAACGATCCGCCGTGTGCGGCAAACGTTGCTGGCGACGAACCTTGCGCAAGGGTCGCTCGTCGCGTGGGAAGTGCCGCAGGAAAATCTCGATTCAGCCTTCAATTTCATGTTCGAGCAGGACCCGTTTTCCGGTCACGTCGTGACGCGTTCGACCGATGCCGCCACGCCCGGTTCGAATTACAAACTCTGGACCACGGTGAAAGTGCCGCAGGGTTATTCGATGACGAAACATTGCGAATTTCTCGCGCAGAAAACCGGCGCGGGACATTTCCGATTGATGCCAGCGAAACGACTTTTCGCGCTCGGCGTCGGGCACATGCGGCGTCGCGGCATGGAACCTGGCAGCAAGAGTGAGGAGTTGGCCGAGGTTACCGAAGTGCAGATCGTGAAGTTAAATGAGTTGGAATGGCGAATTCTCACGGCGTTGAAACGCGAATTTGAAGCGAACGAATTGACGGAAAATATCTGGCAGGCGCGCGCGGAGGAAGCGGGCGTTCCGCTGGAAACGTTTTATGAAATAGCTGAAGATTTGAATCGCCGGAAAGTGATCGGACGTTTTTCCACATTTCTCGAACATGTCAAAACTTTGAAGGATGGCGATCGCGTGACGCGCTTCAACGCGCTGTTTCATTGGGCGATTCCGGCTGGACGCGAAATCGAAACGGGACGCGAAGTCGGGCGGCACCACATCATGACGCACGCATATTGGCGTGAAGGCGGTCCGGAATTTCGCAACGTCAACATCATGGGCGTCGCGCACGGAACGGACAAAGCGGTCGTGCTCTTGCACAAAGCCGCGATTGACGAACACTTGAAAAGCGTGGGAATCCCCGTCAGCTACACCAACGTTTTCTGGGGTGGCCGCAGTGAAATTAAACCGTCGGAAATTTCTCCGTTCGCTTACCGCGAATGGTGTGCGAGCAACAATTTAGATCCCGACCAAATGCGGGAATAGATTTCGTTCCGCCCCGACGACGGACTTTATTTCCGCAAACGGTAGAAACGTGTTGCTTCGGTCGTGCTGTTCGTGACGGCGTAATTTGTTCCGATCACGCTGTAATTCGTCGGCAGCAATCCCCAGCCATTTGTGAGCGCCAGGGAATTATTTGCCTCCAATTGAAAACCAGATGAATTCGTCGTCCATGTAAGCCGCACCGCATTCGGGAGAGAATCGACATTTAATCGCGGCGGTGGCTGCGGGTTATTGATGATCTCCTCGACCTTCGCGGCGAAAAAGTTGACCACAAAGTTGCTCGTGTTCACTGAAGCGATGTTGAAGGCGCGCCCGACTAATCCGGCGTTCAGCACCTGTGCTTCAAGGCTGTTGCCAAAGCCAGCGGCGATCAAATTGGTCAGTGTCGCCTCCGGATTGTAATTCAAGAAGTTTGCGTCTGAAACAGATTGATTGGGATCGCCATATTGATTTTTCGAGGGCGTAGCACTGAGGGAGATGAGTAGATTGAGGAACGCGTTGTTATCAATCACGGCTTGCGCTGTGGCATCAACCTCGGCTTGCCAGGGGGCGGTCAGCACGCTAGGCGGCTCCGTTCCGGTTTGTCCCACTTGCCGGTTCTCGATGTAGAAAGGCAGATCCGAATTTTCGTCGGTGACTAAAATTAAATTCTTCCGCGCCTCGGAACGAAAGGCCAGCGGTCCATTGCCGCCAACGTGGTCTCGTTGAAGCGTGTTGTTGATGGCCGAATTGAGAACAATCCGAATCGCTTCGAGTCCCGCTTCAGGATTCAGGTTGTGGTTGTTGTGGATTCCGGGAAGCGCGCCATTCACGCTGATCAGATCGAACACGCTTTCGGTGGTGGCCTGGTCACTCGTAAAATCAAGAATAACTTCCGTGGGACCGCCGAAGAGCACGATCGCAAATCGCGCGTCGATATTGTTCGTGTTCAATCCCGTGACGAAGTTGCCCAGGCCATTCTTGACCGCCGCAATTTCGTCAGACATGGAGGAACTGGCATCAATGATAAAAACGAAATCAGCCGTTTGCACTGCGTTGTTTGTTGGCGGAGTCGAACTTACGGTGACGACGGAGCGCGAAAACTCACTGGTGTTGCCGAAAGCATCGGTGGCTGTGGCAGAAATATATCGGCCGGGAAGTGGTGTGGTGAATGACGTCAGAATGTTCGCGAGACCGCTGCCATCGGTCGTCAGGTTCAGGCTGCCGATAAAAAATTGCCCTTCGCCATGACCGCTTGAGTCCAAAGTAGCGTTCCCATAGAAATCTACTGCGTAGCTGGTGTTCGCGCGGCTGGAGAGCGAACCGGAGATACTCACTTCACCGATTTGATTTGTCGTCACGGATGAGAGAACGGGAAAGTTTTGTAATTGGTTCGCACCGGTGTCCACGTCATTCGTGTCGTTGATGGTTACCCCGCTTGTGCCCAGATCAATTCCTTGCCCGACATTGGAGAAAATGATGTTGCCTCGGAAAGTGTTGTTCGTGTTGGCCACTGCGGCTGCCACACTGATGCCATCAGCACCATTGAACGCGATCACGTTGGCCTGACTTGCTGACACTCCGCCCACGATATTATTTGCTGCGCTGGTGGTGATGAACACGCCGTTGACGCTGTTCGCCAGTCCCGCCGTGCCAGCGAACGTCGTCCCGATATAATTGCCGATCACGAGATTCCCGCTGGCGGAGGCTCCCGAGATCTCGATGCCATCGTTGTTGTTGCCGGAAATCACGTTGCGCGCAGCGTTAGATTCCCCACCGACGAGATTGTTGGAGGAACCGTTGATGAACACACCGTTAGCATTATTTCCCCGGTCCACGCCTGCTGCGTCGATGCCAATAACATTCCCCTCGATGACATTTCCCCCGAAGCCGGAAAGCCCGATGCCATCGCCATTAAAACCGGTGATCATCAATCCGCGAATTGTCGAATTACCTCCGGTGATCAGCAGTCCATTCGCGCCCGAACCCGCGCTGGTCCCGGCAAGACGCACGGGCAGTGCGCCATTGAAACCGGATGCCAACGTGTTCACTGCCGCACCCGGTTGCGTGTAGCCATCGATCGTCACCGGATCAATGATCGCAGGCAATGCGCTCGTCGGCGTGATGGTGGTGGAGACATTCGTGATCGCGAACGTAATCGTGTCGTGAACGGTGATGGCGGCATTTGCGTCAATGATCGCCTGTCGCAATGAACCGGCACCGCTGTTGTTCGTATTAACAACGGTGAACGTTTGCCCCGACACCGTACTCGTTGCGGCGACATTCAGCGAAAATTCGGACGTGTTGCCGAAAGGATCTGTCGCCGTCGCACTGACGAATCTGCCTTCGAGTATCCCTGCCGCGAACGAAACGGTGAAGTTATTCATTCCTGAACCATCCGTCGTGACATTCGTTGAGCCGAGATACGTCTGGCCTTCCGTCCCGGCTGGAGCAGGAGCGGTGTTCGAATAAAAGTCCAACGCGTAGGTCGTGCCGTTCTGGCTGCTGATCGTTCCCGCGATGATTACCCCCGAGGGCGTGTTGGTGACAGCATCAAGGACCGGAAAGTTTTGCAACTGGTTCGCGCCCGTGTCCGCATCGCCCGCATCATTCGGCGTAATCCCAGAAGTGCCGAGATCAATGCCCAGATTGCCATTTGAGAAAATCGAATTGCCCCGGAACGTATTATTCGTGTTCGCCGCTGCCGACACGCTGATGCCATCCGCACCATTGAACGCGATCAGGTTTGCGTGACCGGCCAGGATTCCTCCGATGATGTTGCTCCGGGAGTTCGCAGTGATGAACACTCCACTACCTGCATTTGGCAAACCCGCTGAGCCGTTAACGCTCGCGCCGATCGTATTTCCCAAAACGAGATTGTTCGTGGCTGTAACGCCATTGAATTCGATACCTTCGCCATTGTTGCCGGAGATAAGATTGCCTTCACCCGCGTTTGCGCCACCGATGATCACTCCTCCAGCACCGACAAAAATTCCGTCAGTCGAATTCCCACGATCCAGAGTTCCAGTAATATCTGTGCCGATAAAATTTCCCTGCACAATAGTGCCGGTGCCGAGAGCTGTGATCTCGATGCCCTGTTGAGTATTTCCAGAAATCAGATTGCCTGAACCACTTGCGCCGCCACCAATCGTGTTCTGGGGCGCATTCACGCGCACTCCATCCACGCTGTTGACGATGGAAGCATTGTTGACGTTTTGGCCGATGTAATTACCAAGCAAAACATTGTTCGTGGTCAGCGCGCCGCCAAGGTGAATCCCGCTCTGGTTGTTACCCGCGATGTAATTCCGTTTCGAAGTGTCGAGTCCGCCGATGGTATTGTTCGCGGAGTTGGTGAGCAGAATGCCGTTGAGCGTGTTGCCTTGGTCCGTGAGGCCGGCCAGATTCAAGCCGATGTAACAGCCTTCAACCTTATTGTTCGAGCCGTTAGTAATTTCAATTCCATCGCCCAGAAAACGATTGATCACAAGCCCGCGCACCACACAATTGCTTGTGCTGATCTTCAACCCATCCACGGCTGCGCCCGCCCCAGCGCCATTGATCTCGATGATCGGCGACCCGGCGAACCCCGGCTGCGAACTTCCGTCAATGGTGAGCGGCTCGACAATCGTTGGTAGCGCATTCGTCAGGCTGATCGTCAAACCGCCCGACGGGATATTGAAAGCGATGATGTCCGCACCGGCGCTGGCATTGGCATTCATGATCGCCTCCGGCAGAGAACCGGAACCCGCGTTGTTGGTAGTGACAACGGTAAACGTGGCCGCGGGCAGGGAAGGGGAGATGACCGCAGCAGCGAGCAAGAAACAAAGCAGTTGGTTTTTCATAATACTGGTTTAAAGGGAAGTAAGAATTCCTAGGCCGAATGTTTTTAGCAATTATTGCCGAACATGCCCATTTTTATTTACAGAAAAGAACAAGACCCCGAAGGCGTTTTCTGCCGGGCCATCTTTGAAAACCGATAATTTTCAGGAAAGTTTATACAAATTTCTTCAACCGGGTGTCTATCCAGTGAATTGCAAGCGTGATGAACGGAAATTCCAATTGGTGCGAATCACTATACGAAGCGCAGTCAGCTGGCCTTATTTTATATGGCCGCGCTCTCGGTCTTTCCCACAGCGAAGCGGAAGATGTGTTGCAGGAAACCTTCGTGGCGCTGCTGAATTTGACGAGTTCGCCAGAAACCCCGGCGCATTATTGTATCCGCAGCTTTCGCAATCGCGCTTTGAATTATCGCCGCAGCCTTTGGCGGCGTTTAACGCGCGAACTGGAATCGCATCGCTGGTTTGAATCGCGTTCGTCGGAAACCGAAGCTGAACGCAAGGCCATGCGTTGTCTCGCCGACCTTCCGCCCGAACAGCGCGAAGTCATCGTCCTGAAAATCTGGAATGACCACACGTTCGACGCTATCGGCGAACTTTTGAAGTTATCGCCGAACACCGTTGCGGGTCGCTACCGCTACGGTCTGCAAAAGTTGAGAGCGTGTTTAAAAGGAGAAAATTATGAACGAGCCGAATCAATTGGAGAGTCAGTTGCAATCCTGGACGCTGCGTCGCCCCTCGCCTGAGTTGCGCAACAAATTGTTTCTCGGGGAAGTTGCACCCGGGCGGAAACCAGGCGGGACGCTTGCCTTGAACTGGCTTGCACCCGCTGCGATCTGCGCCGTGACGCTCCTGATCTCGTTGGGTGGTCGCTCCTATTCCCGCGCGCATTCGAGCGACGCCGATACGAATCTCTTTTTCGCGAGCATCAGCATGAACAGTGTGACCTCCCTGAATTCGGGCAGTTCGTTTCGATCCAATTTCCCTCTCACCAAAGTGGACATGAATCTCGAACAAAACGTCTGGCGAATGGCTACTTTTGCATCGACAAACCACGACCAATCCCATTCAAGTATGGGCTCTTTGCCAACTGGGAAGACGAATATTTTAACGCCTTAACATGAATTCTGACAAAACCCCGATCTCATCAGCCAAAAGCGCTGCGTCTCCGAACCTGAAAACACCGCCCCTATTTCGCCGCGTCGATTGGCTCAGCTTTGGCATCGCGACTCTCTTGGTTTTCATCGGCTACTTTCTGACGCTGGCGCCAGATTTGACGCTGGAGGATTCCGGCGAGTTGGCGGTTGGCTCGATGTACGCTGGCGTCCCACATCCGCCCGGCTATCCCGTTTGGACGATTTACACGTGGCTCTTCACCGTTTTGGTTCCTGTCTCAAACATCGCCTGGCGCGTGGCCC
>JBBQAX010000107.1:0-12632 GCA_038316905.1 Verrucomicrobiota bacterium
ATGATTTCGACGCGGTCGATCAGATCCACATCCAGAACGCCATCCGTGCCAATCCAGCTCGAGTCATAGATGTTGTCGTTCATCCGATGGCCATTGATCAGGAAAAGATAACGCGTGTTGTAATCTCCGGGACGCAGAAAAACTCGCGAGCCGAGATAAGAGTAGTTCCTGTCATTAGAAACGTAGAAACCTCGCACGCCCCGCAACACATCAGCCAGAGAGCGATAGCCAAATTTTTTAATCTCGTCCGCCGTGACAATAGAAACTGCGGAAGGCGCTTGCGTGACTTTCTGTTCGTATTTGGAAGCTCCAAAGACGGAATCGACTTGAATATTGACCAATTGTTCGAGGCTCAGCTCGGTGGGATCATTGGTGGAAATTTGAGTCAGTTCCTGCGCCTTTCCCGTCCCAATCTGGATTACGAAAATAATAGCAAAGCAGAGCTTTAAGCACCAAATCGAAGACAGGCCCTGTCTCAATGTACAATGAATGGAATGTTTGTTATTCACAGCTTACGTCAGATCCTCCTGGTGTGACGCAAAAGCGGAAACCGTGCCACGGGCGGGCGTGCCCTGCCGAAAGAACGAAAACTGCCGCCCGTCAGGGAAGGGCGTTGATGAAACTGTCCGCCTGCTGAATGGACCTATCCATTTCAGCCAACAGCTTGGTGATGTCATCCTGAATGTTCAGCGCTTCTTTTTGTAACGATGACAGCGCCTGAGCGTTCAGGTTGTGTTTGAGAAACAGGACTTGATCCCGAAATTGAGCCAGCACCGGTTCCATACTGCTTTCCGCGCGTTTGAGTGCCGTGAGTAATTCGTCATAACGACGGCGCGTGTCGCGAAGTTGGCTTCGACTTTTGTCGCGCAACGACGCGGACGAAATGTCTTTAAGCTCCTTTTCCCATTCGGCAAAAAGATCGTTGCCCACACTTTCGACATCTTTAACCCGTTTGCGGACGTCTTCGGCTTTGGTGCTGGATCGATCAAAATCACTTTTCAGCGAGTCATAAATTTTTTCCAAATTGCCGCCATCAAAACCGTAAAGTTCCTTGAGGCGTGTCAAAGCATCCTTGAATTGTTCCCCTGCTTCCTTTTGATCGTCGCGCGCCTCTACCACTCGTTTCTTCAAAAGGTCGCGTTTGTAAACGCCGAACTTTTCGTAAGCCGAGTAATAAGCGCTGCTACAACCCACGAGCAAAAGGAGTGAAAGCGACCACCCGAAAACAATCCCGCGATGTAATTTCATATCGAGAATTTAGCCGCGATTTTTCTGAGCGCAAACGTGGAAAAGCCCCAAAAGGAAGGTCGCTTAAATCAGTGAACCCATCTCAATTCAGTAAAGTCCTCTGGATCTCTGGCTTGCTCGAATCCAGACTTAACCGGAACGATGCAGTTGAAATGGGGACCGCGCCCGCCCCGGGCGCTTTGGGTTGCGCCCTCGCAACCCACTTTTCGCGTCTGAAATCTCCAAATCTTTTGGTGTGTCGGGCGCGTTCGGATTCGGCGCGAGGGCGCGCCGAATAACAGCCGGGGCGGCTGTGCTCCCCATTCATTCCAACTGCATCGTTCCGGCTTAAGCAACTCTCCTAAAATGACTGGCTTGTTTTTTTCTACGAAACTGAAAGAGTGTCGCCGCCAAAAATGAACACCGTTCTCCTTATCGACGATGACCGCTCATTTCGAGACGCGCTATCCCATTTATTAATTGATAACGGCTGGAATGTTTTGCAGGCGGAAGATGGCGAATCAGGGATTCAACTCGCGCTCGAACATCGTCCCGACATTGTGCTCTGCGATTTGCTGATGCCCCGTTGCAATGGCTTTCAGGTTTGCCGGAAGTTACGGGCGAACAAGGATCGGTTGCCTGCGACCAAAATTATCGTCACTACCGGCAGCGGCTACGCGACCGACAAGTTGAACGCGTTGGAAGCGGGCGCGGACGAATATCTAATAAAACCTGTGGTGCCAACTGAACTGACGGCCATGCTGGCGCGAATTATCGGTAAAAAAACTCCCATGACACCCTCTGACACCATTCTTGCAACGACAACTCACCCCACGCGCCTCAAATTCTGGGGCGTTCGCGGCTCCATCCCGACGCCAGGTCAGGACACAATTTTTTACGGCGGCAACACTTCCTGCACTGAGATTCGCACGGACAATCAAATCATTATTCTCGACGCGGGAACGGGCATTCGTCCGCTTGGTGTTTCATTGAACGAAGAATTTGGAAAAGAACCGATCCATCTGACCCTGCTTATTTCCCATACCCACTGGGACCATATTCAGGGCTTTCCGTATTTTCTGCCCGCTTACAATCCGAAAAATAAAATTAACATTCTCGGCTTTGAGGGAGCGCGCAAAGGTTTAGAAAATATTTTGTCGGCGCAAATGGAGAGTTCCTATTTCCCGATCAGCATGCTCGAAATGCCCAGCAACATTACGATTCATGAGCTCAAAGAAATGGAATTCACCATTGGCCCAACCCGTGTGGAGGCGCAGTTTTTAAATCACCCGGGGATTTGCACAGGCTATCGGATCATTACGTCAGACGGCTCGATTTCCTACCTCACCGATGTGGAATTGTTTCAGCGAATGCGCGCCCAAAAACAGCCGTCAACCGATGAGCAAAATTTCGCTCGCGAACAGGATGAGCGCTTAGCGGATTTCGTGCGCGGTTCTGATGTGTTGATTCTCGACGCACAATATGATGCTGCGGAATACGAAACTCACGTCGGTTGGGGGCATAGTTGTGTGGATGATTCCGTTGCGTTTGCGATTGCCGCAGAGGTGAAGCGCTTGTTCCTTTTCCATCACGATCCCGATCACAATGACGAGCGCATTTCCCGATTGGTGGCGCGCGGTCGTGAATTGGTCGCAGAGAAAGGCAGCAACTTGATCGTCGAAGCCGCTCGTGAAGGTTTGGAAGTTTTCCTCGAAAAAACTAAAAACTCGTAATCCTTGCGGAGTCTCTGGAATCCCGAGTTCAGACTGATGCCGATGACCGCGAAGATGGGTAGCACCTGCCTCCGGCAGGTTCGTTTCAAAAGTTCATAATGATTCGCACCCGCCGGAGGCAGGTGCTACCCGGTTCCGCCATTTTTTTAAAATCAATTGCAGTTGTCGGGCGCGGCTCGTCACAGATTACAAAGACGCAAAAAGCGTTTCCAAAAATTTCCGGTTCGCTTTTGCGTTGGCGGTGATTGCTTTCAAATCATCCGAAAGCTCGCACGATTCAACCATCACTGGTCCGTTGAACCCCGCTTTCTTCAATTCCGAAAACACCCCGTGAAAATCCACTTTGCCCGCGCCGAATTGAATCATCACATCGCCTTTTTGCGACGCGCAATCCTTCGCGCAAAATCCCGTCACGTGTTGCGCGATCGGCTTCAACTGTTCCAGCGGATCTTTGCCCGTGTAATGAATAATGTTCCCCGCGTCATACCAGATTTTGAAATTCGGATGCTTCACTTTATCCATGCAGCGGATGATTTCCTCTGACGCGCCACTGCCGCCACCGTGCGGTTTCAACACCACTTTGATGCCGCGCTCCTTCGCGTAAGCCGCAGCGTCCGCCATCAACTTGTAATAATTTGCGTAATGCGCCGCCTTATCCACGCCGAACGTCAGGAGATATTCGAGATCAAGAAATTTCCCGTGATCAATCTGTTTGCGGACGTCTTTGATCTGTTCCGGCAATGGCAAATCGTTCTTGGTGCGAATCGCCGCCATGTTCGCAGTGAGACCGCTTGCCGCGATCTTCTTTTTCAACGCCGCCAGATATTCCGGCGTAGCTTCCGACGCGATAAACACATCGTCCTTCGTCTTCGTGAGCAAGCCGGTCAATTTGTAACCCGCCGATTTGATCGAACCCAAAGTTTCCTCGAAATTCCAATTCTTCACCCACGGACGATTGAAACAACCGATCGGCCAATTCATTTCATTTTGAGCGGTTGCAGTGAAAACGCCCGACGCAGTTGCCGCCGTTCCGATTGCGGTCGTGTGCAAAAATTTTCTTCGGCTCATGGATGAAGCTTTCATGCAACGTTGTTAACGGGAGGCGCGGTATCTGGCAAGTTTGTTGTCCCGAAGTGAAGTCGATTGAGCGCGATAAAATGGGTGAGATCAGAAGAGGGTTGCCGTGGAGTGCGACGGCACGACGTCGCTTTTCCTGCACGGTCGCAAGAGGAACTACGCTAAAGATTTTCCACCGTGCAGCCAAAGCGGTGACGTGTCCCCGCAGTCCAAATTCGCCACCTGTCACGCCTCACGGTTCAAAAACCCGAACGCGATAAAATTTCGAATCGCCTTCGTTCAGATCGGGAACTGAAGCCGGGAAATTCGTCATCGAAAAGAACGGTCGGTTCGCGGGAACATCCAGCGGATTCCAGATCGCAGGTTGCAGATTCGTCGTTGCCTGAACTTCAAATCCGCGATTAGCGATTTGGTCAAATTCCAATACCACAAAACCATTCGTGGTCGTGGCGGAAATGCTCCAGAAATCCGCGTCGTTCGTTGGGCTTGTTCCGAGCAGATATTCCTGCTGATTGACCGATCCATCACCGTCGAAATCCTCCGTCGCGCCGGTGAGCGCCGCATTCGTCGAGCCGAACTTGGTTGACTGCCATTGTGCGAAAGTTTGATAACCCGCCAGTCCGTTCGTGATCCAGTTCCTCACCAACTCGACTGCTTGCGTGTCGATCAGCGACGTCGCCAGCGGCGGCATTCGTCCGGGACCGTTTGTGGAAATACGGGTGAGCAACATCGAGTGCATCAAATCATTTGGAACGATCACACGATTGTTTGTATCGCCAAAATTATTGACCAGGTTTCCGTTTACGATTCCCGAAAGTGACAGTGGATTTGAAATGCGCGCGTCCCAATTTCCGAGCGCGGTGCCACCGGGTTGATGGCATTGCGCGCAGTTCGCGGCGAGATAGGAGCGAACGCGATATTCCGTGCTGACGGCTGAATTAGTCGCGTGAGCCAAAGCTGGAAGCGTGTGTTGGTTGGTGACGTTCGCGGAAAAATATCCGGCGTGATTGAGCGCGCGAATTTGGTTGTCGGTGAGACCGCCGTAGTCGAAATCGCGATTCAATTGCGCGGTGTTGAACCCGAGCGCGAAACCCGCTTGCGGCGTGTGACAGACCAGGCATTCGCTGCGACTCGGATAATGCCAGACTTGCGTGCGTGTATTACCTCCATCGTTGATGACGAACGCTTCGTCCAATCCTTCTTCTGGAACGAGCGTCGCGTTGGTCAGCGAGTCTCCCCAGCGATAAGTTGCGCCATAAACGCCATTGGCATTCTTCACGATGAACCGCGTTTCCAATCGTTTGGCCGAAGCCGGAACGCCATTGGTCAATTCCAGTTCAAAATGTTTTATCCAAACGGTGCCGGTGGGAAATTGCCAGTTGCTCGTGCGGTTAAATGTGATGTCCAGGTTCGTATTCGGAATTGAAAACCAGCGCGTCTTTTGTGCGTTATCCGACCAGAACGGAACATTGATCTCGTAAGGAACAATCCCGGCGGGCGGAGTGAGCGTCGCCAGATTTGTGAATGCGCCAGTATCAGCCAAAGTCGGTGGAAGATTCGCCCCGCTTGAAGTGGCGTTGTAAGTGAGACGGCGAATGCGGTTCAAATTTTGGTCAGCCATCAAAACGTCGCCGTTGCGCGGATCAATGCCAAAACCTGCAATGGTGCCATTTCCCGTGAGGCGCTGCATCGGTGTGGCGTTAGTTCCGTCGTAGCGCGTCGCCCAAATATTTGCTGAAGCGTAGTCTGCAAAAATATAAGCGCCGTACAATTGGGAAATCTTTGTGCCGCGATAAACAACGCCGCCTGTCACTACGAAACCCTGGTTGGTTCCATTGCCGCGACCATAGTCGAGAATTGGATCAATTCCGCTGAAGCCTAACGGCGGCGTTGGTGATCCCGGCCGCGGGATTTTCCCTTCACGATAATTCCAACCGTAATTTCCACCTTTCGTGATCACGTTGATTTCTTCTCGCTGACCTTGGCCAACATCGCCGCAGTAAAGATGACCTGTCGCTCGATCAAAGGAGAAGCGCCATGGATTGCGCAGACCCGTTGCCCAAAACTCCGTGCGCACATTAATCGGATTCACATTAGCGCCGTTGAATTGTGTGGCACCGATGAATGGATTGTCGTTCGGCACCAGGTAATTTGCGCCGCTGCCATTTGTAATGATCGACGGATGCGGATTAGGACTGAGATTTCCCGGGCGTTTATCCACATCGATGCGCAGCATGGCCGAGAAAAAATCTTTGTTGATGCGCTGGCTGTTATTCCAACTGTCATCGCCGCCGCCTTCATCCCCGAGTGAAACGTAAAGATAACCGTCCGGCCCAAAATGGAGGTCGCCGCCATTGTGGTTGCCCGCCTGATCATATTGATCGATCAGAATCACTTCGTTGGTGTCCGCCAGATTGGGATTACTTACTGAAGTTTGAAAACGTGACAAACGATGGTGCAAAGCGTTCGAAGCGATTCCCGGTGTCGTGGAAATGACCGAATAAAAGATGTAGAACTGGCGATTGGTGGCGTAGCCGGGATGAAAAGCGAGTCCCAGCAAACCTTGCTCATCCGATGGAACACCGCCGACGACACGGGAGACAATATCTAAAAAAACCGTCCGGTTCGGCGCGGCCAAATTGGTGATGACCGAAATAATTCCGTTCTGTTCGACAATGAAAATGCGATTCGTTTCGCCCGGCGGAGTGACAATCGCGACGGGATCGGTGAAGGCTGTGGAGAACGCGTTGACCATCGTGTAACCAAAGACGGGGGGATTCGTCGGCATTTGCAACGAAGTATTTGCCACGCGATTACTCAAACCAAAGGGCTGGGCAAAACCATTCGCCACGAAGAAACAAACGAGTCCGAAGAGAACTGAGCGCACACAGGTTTTCATACGATTTGTAAAAAAGAAATTGTTGGGTGAACTATGCACGTTAATTCCCGAACCGCACAAATTTTCTACCCGACTTTATCTGAACCTCTTCGGCGTTTGAACTATTCGAGGATCTACGTGCGTGCCGCCAGCGTCTCGCTGGCGAAACTTCCTTAATCTGCCCACGTTGAAATCAATATTTAATCTGTTGATGAATAAAAGATTCCGCCTCTTTCAAAGTCGTTTCCAAATCGCGCTCGACCAAAAATGTCTTTTGAAACGGTCTGCCATTCCAGCGGCCTAAAACGCGGATTTCTCCAGCGGCCCGATCATAAATAATTTTGGCGGCGGACTGCTTCTCTTTCCCCGGCCAATTATTTTCCCAGGCCGCTAATTCATTGCTTTGAGAAAAACTCTGCACCGGCGCGGCTGTCCCAAATTTTTGCAGCGCCGCGATTTCATTTGCGTTCACGCCTCGCGTTGAGCCAGCCGTATCCAACATCGCGACTTGCACGATCATTGTGTCCGAGGGCGTGAAAATGGGAATGAGCAGGAACAGAATGACCGCCGTTGTGGTCGCAAAACCTAGAACCCATTGCCAACGCCAGGTCGATTTCTTTTCCATCTCCTGTAGCGGCGTTCTGTGAGCGCCCAGCGTTTCCGTAACTTTCGTTTGCAACCGCCCACGCGCATACGCCGGAAATTCTCCCGCTGCCGATTCCGTCGCCGCCAGCAAAGGGACAACTTCCCTGGCAAGATTCGTCTCGGCCTGCAATCGCTCAAACTCCGTTTTCAACTTCGGTTCTTCGGACAGCGACGAATTCAGTTCCGCGCGTTCGGCGTCCGTCGCCTGTTGTGCGATGACCTTCATAGCCAGATCAAAAAAGCGTTCGTCATTCATGGTATTCATCGCAGAAACGCCTCCAATTCTTTCAACAGTTTCGGATGCCTCTCTCCCGCGCGCCGCATCGCTTCCAAACCGCGCTTCAAATAAACTCCCACCGTTCCAATCGCCACGCCGTGTTTGGCAGAAATCTGTTCGTAACTCAACCCATGCAAAAAGAAATCGGCGATGATGGCGCGTTGTTCCGGTTTTATTTCCGATTGAAGTTCTCCCAGCAAACGAGCCAATTCCGTTTGCCCCAACTCTGCCAATGCCGAATCGCCGCTGGCCGGATCAAACGGATTTTCCTCGTTGCCTTGCAGCGCTTCCAAACTTTCGGTTTTTCCCGCGCCACGTTTGGCGGCAAACCGTTCCCGCAATCTGCTGACCGACCGATTGTGCGCGATGCTCGCCGCCAGCGGTTTTAATTCTTCAACCGATTTAAGCTCGCTAACTTTTTCCACCAATTCTTCGAGCGATTCAATCGCCACGTCCTCGATGTCGGCGGGGAGAAACGGTTGCAGTTTCAATTGCGCCACCGCAAAAGCGGTTGGCCACAACCAGTGAAACGCCTCGTCCCAGGCAGCGGCATCGCCGGTTTGAAGAGCGCGTAGGCTGGGGGGATTCACGAGAAAGTTTTGGGGTTAATGACCGCGAAGAAAGGCGCGCACCTCATCATGGTTGCCGGCCATGACGAACAAAAGACAATCGGCACAATTTTGAAAAACCAGGCGAATGTCCAGTCCCACTCGAATTTCAAAATACGCAGAAGAAAGTTTTCGGATGCCCAAACCTTGATGCCGATGCGGATGGCCAAAATCGCGCTCCAACAATTGCAACGCTCTGCTAATCTTGCCTCGCGTTGCCTTTGGATACTTCCGCACCGCCGCCCGGAAAGGCCCGCTCAAATCCAGCGGCTTCAATCGGCCAAATCCTTTCCCAGATTGCCTGAAAATCGTTTGATGCTGCCGCGCTTGCGCTCACCTTTGATTTCGCGCTCCATTCGCTTTTCGAACCGCTCCATTTCTTCCGGCGTCACCCCGTATTCCCGCCACGCGTAGTCATCGGATGAAACCGTCACTGGCCGCAACGCCACGATCTGATCGCCGGACATGATGCCGATGTCCTCGCCCTTTTTTGCTTTTTCAAGCAGATCGGAGAGATTTGCCCGCGCTTGGTCAATGCTCAACGTTTTCATTTTGTTAATTTTGCAGGTGAAACACGGACGCAGTTTAGCCTAATTATTTATTTGCGACAAGCCGCGAAAGAACGCAGAGCGCGCAAAGAATTTTAACCGCGAAATACGCGAACCACACGAACACCGCAGATTCAATTCCCTCTCCTCCTCGGTCGAGGAGAGGGTTAGGGAGAGGAGTCGTTTTGTGTTCCTTGCGCTCTTTCGCGGCAAATCATCCGCGCAATCCGCGTCCAAAAAATAGTTGTAAGAAACCTTTCCCCGTTTGCGATGGAGTGAGTGAAGGCGGTTCGAGTGAACCAACAAAAACTGGCGGCGAACGCTGCTGGCACTACGAACAGCGGCCATGATTCGTTTCGGAATGGTCAGGAAGATCGCTTGGCGCGTCGCGGGCGAAGGCAAGTCCACTTCACATTTTACCAAAGTGAAAACCGCCCAAACTGGAAAATTGTTTTTCCCGCGCCCATCCTTTAAAGTCACTCCATGAAAACGATGACCGTGCAATTGGCCGAGGACGAAGCTGAATTCCTTGAAACTTACGCCCAAAAGCACGCTATCAGTGTCGCTGAATTGTTGGCGCGTTATGCCCGGCGTCTGCGCCAGCATCTCCCGCCTCACCCGGACAACGTCAAGTTCACCGGCACCGTTCCCGCCGAGGTTGACGCCCGCGAGGAACATCGCCAACACCTGGAAAACAAGCACCGATGAAAATCACGGTGGACTTGAATGTCCTGCTCGACGTTGCGCAACATCGTTTGCCTCACTACCAAGCTTCCGAAGAAGTTCTGCATCGCGCCCGTCTTGGTGAACACGCCGCCGTCCTGCCGGGGCACGCGATTACCACCCTGCATTACATCATGGAAAAATATTCCGGCACCACCCTGGCGAACCAGACCATCGACGGATTGCTCGCCGACTTTTCGGTTCATCCCGTGGACAAAGCGAATTTCCAACGCGCCCGTCAATTGCCGATGAAGGATTTTGAAGATGCCGTTGTGGCTATCGTAGCCGAAGCAACCGGCAGCCAATACATCGTCACCCGAAACGTTGCGGATTTTTCCGGCGCGCCCGTCTCAGCGATTACGCCCGCTGAATTTTTGGAGGAACTGGCGAGTATTGAAGCTGGCTGATGCCAAGCTTGGCTCGGCACGGGCAGACCGCTTCACATTTTACCAAAGTGAATGCGGCCAAAACTTTCCGATAGCCGTGACTGACCCGAATGGCGCTTAGTTAAGGTAGAGGCGCGGGAAAAAAGTTGCGTTCCTTGCGTTCTTTCGCGGCAAAATCATCCGGGCAATCCGTCTCCAAAAAATAGTTGTAAGAAACCTTTCCCCGTTTGCGATGGAGTGAGTGAAGGCGGTTCGAATGAACGAAACGCCAACAACAACAAACTAAGAATCAAAACTATGAATACTCTGACCAAACTCGCCCTCGCCGTAACAATCCTGATGATGACTGCTGTTGCCACTCAAGCTGGTAATGTGCGCGGCTACGTTCGCAGCAATGGAACATATGTCGCGCCGCATTATCGATCTGACGTCAGCTCGTTTTCAAGTTCGTCCCGTTCCAGCACCGATCACGTTTATCGCAATCCATACGCCGCAACGCCATCAGTCGGCGTGAGCAGTTATACAAAAAGAGATGGCACCCTGGTTCTCCCGTATGTCCGCACTCCGGCCAATGAAACGGTGACCGACAATCTGAACTATCGCGGATACGGGACGATTCGCGTTCCTCGTGGTTCATCTGGTTGGTGATCAGTTGCAGCGTTTAAATTGACCGAGGCATTGCATACAGGCGTGCTCGGTCAATTTGTGCCATAGAGTTTGATCTCACTCAGTAAACATTCTTTACTCAATTATGGAAAAACCGGAAGTTTGTGTCTCTTTTGAGAAAACGAAACCCGCCCAAGTTGTGAAGCCGTTGGCAGTAATCGACAAGTGCCTTCTTCAAGGCATCTGCGAATTGCCGCCTGAGCAGGCGGATGAATGTTTGAAAATTTTACAATCGAAAATCGAGCCGATTGTGACGCCAATTTTGATCGAAGAGACAATCGTCAGCTATCTTGAAGCACAACCAGACGCAAGGTTGGTTTATCACAGAATGCTCGACGCCATTCAGAGCCTAGGACCCTGCTGGATGGAAGAACCCATCGAATTGATTTTCCGAGAATTGATTTTGCAGCAACGCATTTCGTCAGACCTCCTCATCAACTCGCGGATGTACCAGATGCTCTTTGATACCGTGAAAAATCCTGGTAAATTGTCGCGAGAAGCCGCTGCTTGGCTTCCTGATCGGCGGCCAGAGAAGGAAGAACGCCTTGAAGCGAGGCGGGAATATCAAACGTTGAGGAAAGACACCTATGGCAAGGATGCTCTACACTTTCCCAATCTTCTGGCTTTTATGGAACGTGGTATCCAGCAGCTATGTGTCGAGCTGGACTCTTCAGTGGAACTCAAAATGCACAGATTGAACCGTTACCTCGGACGGAATCTCAAAATGCGGCACGCTGCTCACGTGAAATTAATCGAACAAGCTTTTTCGGAAGCAACATTCGATTCGCTCGACAAAACGCCATTCACCCGCAACTACCTGCTAGCTGAAATTCTGTACGACTTGGGTACGATTAGTACTTACACCAATGAATGGGGGCATGTGACGAATGTGTTGACGCCCAACCGTGGCAAGCAAATTAATGACGAAGACGACCAGCAATATGTTGCGGGAGCATTGGCTTGTCACCAATTGCTGACTTGCGATGCAGGCATGAATCGTATCGCAGCACTGTTTTCAGAGCGCGAAATCTGGCCAGGCAAGTCCCTTCACATTCCGCGCGACAAAGTTCAAATGGTCGACGAGTTCTTGAAATGAGAACGGTATCCACTCAACGGCCTTTCGAGACGCATGTTGCCGAGATCAAAGTCGCAATGCTCACTGTGTATTCTCTCCTCCTGACCGCCTTCGGCCTGACAGCTTCTCCTCATCGCCCATACGTCCACGAGCTTTTTGGCCCGGACTTGCTGATTTCCTTGGCTCCTGCCCAAAAAATGCATGAAGAGGTGATGGACCATTTCTATGACGGAAATTACGTCCTCGCGTTGCAAAAGCTTGATGAGGCAATCACAGAAGTAGAGCGCTCTTCGAAAGCCAAAGAAAGGGATGCCGCCATCCTGCTGACAACCAAGTTTCAATGGTTGTCATTCATAGGCGAAATTCGCGCATCCGACACCGCCTTCTTGCGCGCGCAGTCTTTGGCCGAAACGGCTCTTAGCACAAATGATTCTTTAATTACGCAATTCAATTCGTTCGAACTGAGATTCTCCTTTTGCAAGGTAAGCTTTCAGAAGCAAAAACTGCATTAGCACCTGCTATCGATGCAACGGCGGCGCGTCGTGAAACGAATGAAGTTCTGTTTGCAATGGGATTGAGGCTACAAGGAATGACTCACCTTTTCGAAGGTGACACGGCTCAAGCGCGAACTTTGATCAAGCAAAGTTCTGAGATTCTCAAGAAAATCGCAGGGACGGAAAGTTCGCTTTACGGAGCAAACTTATGGCTTGAGTCGCTCGTGGCTTCCGCCGAAGGCAAATACGAGAATGCAATTTGGGCTTGACCCGGTTTGGTGGACACCTTTGGGGA
>JBBQAX010000108.1:0-12622 GCA_038316905.1 Verrucomicrobiota bacterium
AATTTGTCTAAACCATAACGAAATCGGCTGGCGGCGGTGTTCGGCGGAATTTCCAAAAGGTCGGCAATCGCGTCGAAGGTGAATCCTTCCCACAGTTTTAAATGCACGACGGCGCGTTGTTCGGCAGGCAATTCGCCCAGCGCATTGGCCAGTAATTCGCGAAAGGATTGTTCATCGGGATGGCTGCTCGCGGCAAAGATGGAACTGATTTCCTCGGCGAGTTGGGCGTAATTCTTCTCGCGCGTGCCGCGTCGCCGCATCAAGTCAATCGCCAGATTATGCGCGAGCCGGATGAGAAAGGCGCGTTCCTCGCGAATGCCGTTCAGCAGATCTGGTTGGCGCGCGAGTTTGACGAAAATTTCCTGAAGCAAATCGTGCGTGTCGGCTTCGTTGCGAGTGAAGTTCAGGAGAAATGCAAAGAGCGCCTGCGAATGTTCGTCATAAAGACGTTCCAAATTGAAAGGCGCTGCCATGCTTTGAACAATGACGCGGGCGAACGAAATGTTTGTCTAGGAAACTTTTTGTTTTCAATTTTTTGACCCGCTCTTACGTTTTGCGCGGATGCAGCTTCCTTCTGAAAATTTGATCCAACAAATCGTTCGTGTCGCGCTGGCTGAGGACGTTGGGAGCGGCGACGCGACTTCGTTGGCGACGGTTCCAGAGAATATCCCGGCCGTTGCGAAAATGGTGGCGCGTGAGTCGCTTGTGGTTTGCGGATTAGCTTTGGCGGAAAGAGCTTTCCTCGAAGTGTTGCCGGAGCTTCGCGTTGAGAAAATTTGTGCGGATGGAAAACTGTTGGAAACGGGAGAATCACTTTTGGCGATCAAAGGTTCAGCGCGCGCCATTCTCACGGCGGAACGGGTCGCGTTGAATTTCGTCCAGCGACTTTCCGGCGTCGCGACGTTGACGGCGCAATTTGTTGAGGCGGTGAAAGGAACGAACGCGAAAATTTTGGACACGCGCAAGACTACGCCGGGTTTGAGGTTGCTGGAGAAATATGCGGTGGCGTGCGGAGGCGGACAGAATCATCGCATCGGTTTGTTCGATATGATTTTGATCAAGGACAATCATTTGGTGGCGTTGCGGAATGAACTGCCGAACGCAATTGCAGCGGCGGTGCGGCGTGCGCGTGAAAAATTTCCTGAATTAAAAGTCGAAGTGGAAGCGGACACTCTGGCGCAAGTTGAGCAGGCAACCAACGCGGGCGCGGACATCATTCTGTTGGATAACATGAGCCTCGATGAATTGCGCGACGCAGTCGCTTTCGTGAATGGACGGGCGAAACTGGAAGCGAGCGGTGGAGTGAATTTGGAAACGGTTCGCGCGATTGCGGAAACGGGCGTGGATTTTATATCGGTCGGCGCGTTGACGCATTCAGCGCGTGCGGTGGATGTCGCGCTGGATTTTGAATTTTGATCGTAGTCGCGCTCGCCAGAGCGTGGCGTTGTGGAATCGGAAACTAACGTCACGCTCTGGCGAGCGTGGCTACGAGTTCTTGTGAATATTGACGCTGAAATTTTAACCGCGCTGCGCAGTTCCAAAAGTGGTTCTGTTTCTGGCGCGGAACTGTCGCAAAAGCTGGGCGTGAGCCGCGCGGCGATCTGGGCGCGCATCGAGGAATTGCGCTCACTCGGCTACGACATCGAGGCCAGCCCGCATCTGGGTTATCATCTCGTGAGTGTTCCTGATGTTTTGCACGCCGACGATTTGCGGTCGCGTTTGCTGAAAGTGAAAGTTGTCGGACGCGACATCCGCGTTTTCCAGGAAACCACTTCGACGAATGACGTTGTTGAAAAACTCGCCCGCGATGGCGTCAAGGAAGGCGTGGTTGTTTTTGCCGAATCGCAAACGAAGGGAAGGGGACGTCTTGGTCGCAAATGGATTTCTCCGGTCAAAAAAGGCCTCTGGCTTTCAGTTTTATTGCGGCCCGATCTTCGTCCGCAAGCTGCGACGCAATTGACCGTGGTGGCCGCGACGGCTTTGGCGCGGGCCATTCGTTCGCAAACCCAACTCACTCCCGAGATCAAATGGCCGAACGACATTTTGATTCGTGGAAAAAAAGTCGCTGGAATTCTCACCGAACTTTCCGCTGAACTGGATCAGGTGAAATATTTGATTCTCGGAATTGGTGTGGATGTGAATTTGACCGCGAGTGAATTTCCCGCGGACCTTCGCAAAATCGCGACGTCGCTGAAAATTGAGGCGGGCCGCACGATTAATCGGGCTGAACTTGCTGCTGCGCTCATTGAAGAATTGGACGTCGATTACGCGCGAATCTGTTCCGGCCAATTTGAAAGTGTCGCCGATGAATGGGAGGAACAATGCGTCACGCTCGGTTGCAACGTTTCCATTCAAATGGGAGATCGCGCGATTCAAGGACGAGCCGAATCGCTCGATTCCGACGGCGCGCTGCTGGTGCGCACGCAACACGGTCGTTTGGAGCGCATCATCGGCGGCGATGTCACGTTGGAGAAATAACTACCAGCAAAAACCTTCGTAACTGCACGGGAGTTTCCGCAAATCAGCCCAGCCGTTCACATCGATAATATGATGTTGCGACGTCAATAATTTGGAAAGTTCATTCACATCGGCGCACTGTTGCGCGGCGACAATCAAACCGCTTTTGCCAATCGCAGTGGGTAAATCTTTCTGCAACAACGAGGCGAGATGCGGCATTTTCGTGTCGATCACTCGTTTGTTGCTGCCGACCAATTGCGCGAGATTCAATTGTGGATCATAAATGCGTAGTTGGTAACCACGGCCCAATAAAGTTTGAGCGACTTCGACCATCGCACTTTCGCGCAAATCATCGGTGTCAGATTTAAACGACAAACCGAGAATCACGATTTCTGTTTTGCCGGAGTTTTCGATCAATTGAACAAGGTTGCGCAAATGCTGCTCGTTGCTCGGCAAAAGATTTTCGAGGAGCGGCAACGAAATTCCGTGTTGGCGTCCGCAGTGCGTGATGGCGCGAACGTCTTTTGGCAAACAGGAACCGCCAAACGGATTTCCGGGTTTTAAATAATACGGGGAAAGATTCAGTTTTTTGTCCTGGCAAAGGAGCGACATAACCGCGGCGGAATCGATTTGAAGTTGTTTGCCGAGACGACCGATTTCATTGGCGAAAGTAATTTTGGCGGCGTGAAAAGCGTTGCAGGCGTACTTCACCATTTCAGCGGTGTTCCAATTCACGACGGCGGCTTGCGCGCCAAATAATCCCTGCATCAAAGCGTCATCAGGGCTCAAGCCATCGAGCGTTCCCACAACCGCGAGGGACGGTTTTTGAAAATCTTCCACGGCGGTGCCTTCGCGCAAAAATTCCGGGAAATAACAAACTTTCAACTGCCCGGATTCAACCAGGTCGCAGCATAAATCTTCCACCAATCTTTGCGTGCTGCCCGGCAACATGGTGCTGCGAAAAATGAGTGTGTGGTTTTTAGACTGCGCACGAACAGCCGCGATAATTTCCTTCGTGACTTGCTGGACGAAACGCAAATCGAGCGCGCCGGAATTGGCGGACGCCGTTCCCACGCAAATGAGCGAGGCGTCGGTTTGCATGACCGCATCGTCGGCGCTGGTGGTGGCTTTAAGCAAACCGCGTGCGACGGCATCGCGCAAAAGCTTTTCGAGGCCGGGTTCAATGATGGGCGCTTCGCCGCGATTTAGGAAATCGACTTTTTGCTGGGAAACATCGACGCCAACAACGGAATGGCCTTGCTGCGTCAAACAACCTGCTGTCACCGCACCGACATATCCGAGTCCGAAAATGCTAATTTTCATGGGTCGGTTAGACTAGGAATTGAATTTTTGGAAAGCAAGGTGCAAGCAGGTTTGAGGTGGTTTTCGGGTGTGTTTATGTCGGTGGGTGATGCGGGATTTTGGACTGCGGAGACATGTCTCCGCTTTAGCTGCGCGGCAGAAATTCAGAGTGTTTTCTCGGCGACTGAGCAGGAAAAGCGACGCCATGCCGTCCCACTCCATCGGCGTTCGGCGACGAGTTGAGCCGAGCAAGTTTTGCGTTTCCTTCGCCGGGAGATTTTTTAAACTGCGCCTCGAAATGCAGCCAACCACACCAGAATGTCCCCCTTTTTCTGAACGTTGTTTTTTGTGGCTGGAAAAAACTTTGCAGGAACGAAAAAATCCCACGGGAGCCGCAGCGAAATTTTCGCGCAGTGTTCGCAGGGGATTGACGATTTCGACTGCCGCTTATTTTGTGTTCCTGATGGTTTTGCTGGCCTCACTCGGTTGGCGCGGCGAACGCAACTGGCTTTTGAGTGTTTTGCTTTTTGTGCCAACGACGGTCTGGCTCGTGCCGCTGTTTTTGCTCGCGCCGCTCCATTTGATTTTTCGTCCGGCGCTTTGCGGGTTCACTGTCGCGGCCGCGCTGGTGATCGCTTTCGTTTACCTCGATTTCAATTGGTCTTTTTCCTCGGCCAAAAAAAGGGATGGCCTCGTCGTCATCACAAGCAATATCGGAGACCGGGAATTTTCCACGCTCGCTAAATTTCTCGAAACCGAGAAACCGGATGTCGTCGCGCTGCAAGATGGCTGGCCCTCCACTCGCCTCTTGAAAGCGCAGTATCCAGAGCGATTCATCAGCACGATGGGCGAATACGTTTTATCGAGCAAATTTCTGGTCACGAAATCCGGCATGTTGTTATTGAGGTATCAAGGGCGCGCGATTGGGGCGTGGCATGAGATTATTTATCACGGGCAAACCGTCGTGATTTACAACATTCACATGCCGACTCCACGGCCGGAATTTATGAAGCTGCGCGGTCGTGGTTTTCTCGCCGAGGCAATTGGCGGCGGCGGCATCTACTCTGTAAAAACGAGGAAATCGTACGCGGAATTCATCGCGAAGAAGATTCAATTGTCGGAAGGTTTGATTGAAGTTTTGGAAAAGGAGGAACGGCCATTTCTGGTGGTGGGCGATTTTAATATGCCGGCCAACGGCTACGTCTGGCACCTGTTTCGTTCGCGCTTCGTCGATTCATTTGGGGAAAAAGGACATGGCTACGGTTTTACATTTCCAAGTGCGAGTCTGAATCCGTTCACCCTTTTTGGACCGTGGCTGCGATTGGATTATTTGTTCGCCGGAGAGAATTGGAAGCCGACATTTTGTCGAGTTGAGCCGCGCCATGCCGGACAACATCGAGCGGTCGTTGCGCAATTTGAGCTTCAAGAGCCCAAGTAACATAAAGAGCCTTGAAGTTGGGCTTCGCTATGGCAGTTTAACGTGCCTTTTATTTTTATGAACAAACCGAAGATTATTGCCTATTTGAAACCGTCATGCGGCTGGAGCCAGGGGGTTCGCGCCATCATGAAAAAATACGATTTGCCGTTTGAAGACCGCGACATCATTAACGACATGGCCCAGCGCCAGGAAATGATTGAGAAAAGCGGTCAAATGCTGAGTCCGTGCGTCGAAGTCAATGGCCAGATGCTTCCCGACATCAGCGGCGAGGAGGTGGAAGCGTATCTTCTAAAAAATCAATTGGTTGGAACGAATGACCGCGTGCCCGACGCACCGACGAATCAGCCGTGCGCCCACGAAATGCCGCAAGCTGCGCCGCTGCAAATCCGCCGATAAATTGTTCAGGCGGAAAACCGTTTAGAAAAACGCGAAGGTGAAAGCCTTCGCGTTTTTTTCGTCAAACTTTCGCAATCGCGCTGGCGTGGGTTTGAATTTTGCGGATGGCTTCTGCGATTTGCTCCATTTGAGAACGTGAGCCGAGCATCGTCGTTTGCGTAAACCAAACCGCTTCCGCGCAAAGCTTGTCGTTCACCGGACATTGATTGCGCTCCTGCCAATTCGCCATCGTCTCGCGTCCGTAAATCTTTTGGTAATGAGAATTGTCGGCGAGCGCTTTGACGTAGCTGTCGGTGTTGAGCGGCGTGTAGCCGCCGGCGGGGAAAAAGCCTTCCGCGGTCAGCGCTTTGAGAAATAGAGCGCGATCCAGATTGGCAAAGTGTTCTTTCTGATAACGAAACATGTAGAGGTGATGGCTGCTGCGAGTGCAACCGTCGTGCCGCCGTGCGGGAACGATGCCGGGTATCTCCTGCAATAACGTTGTCAGATAAGCGGCGTTGGCGTCGCGGGTCTGAGCGTGTTCGTCCGAACGAGCAAGCTGAGCGAGGAGAAGACTTCCTTGGAATTCCGGCAGACGGAAATTTGCACCGCGTTCTCCGCTGAAACTTTTCTTCGCCACGCTGCGGCCCTTGCCCTGATTATGGAAATTGTAACAACGCGCAGCGAACTCATCATCGTTGGTGACGATCGCGCCGCCTTCCCCAGCCGTAAGATTTTTGCTCGCTTGAAAACTGAAGCAACCGGCGAGACCCGCATTGCCGACGACCTTCCCGCGCCATTCCGCCAGATGTGCCTGGCACGCGTCTTCAATCACCGGAATTTTATTTTTGCTCGCGGCACTGAGAATCGTGTCCATGTCAGCCACGGAACCACCAATGTGAACCGGCAGGATCGCTTTGGTTTGGTCGGTGATGGCAGCGGGAATTTTTCTCGCATCGATCTGAAATGTGTCGGGATCGGTATCCACGAAGCGCGGTAACGCGTAGTGGAAAACAATGGCGTTGTAGGTCGCGACGAACGTGTAGGGCGGCAGAATCACCTCATCGCCGGGACCGATTCCGAGCGCGCCGAAACTGGTCAACAACGCCGTCGTTCCACTGGTAGTTGCCAGACAATGTTTGGCTTTGGTCAACTGCGCATAAACCTTTTCAAACTCCAAAACTTTGCTGCCGATGAGCCGTCCCCATCTTCCGCTTTGCAAGGTTTGCAAGAGCGCCTGTTCCTCGCGTTGGTCGAATTGCGGCCACGTGGGAATTGCGCCGGTATGCGCTTTGGTGCCGCCGAGGATGGCAGGTTTTGCAACCGAGTTGGAGCTGTTCGCACCCAAGGATTTTCCAAAACTCAGGCTGACGCCCGCACTGGCGGCCGCAGTAGTTTTGATGAAGCGACGACGGTTCAAAAATTTCATAACGTAATTGGTTTGATGATTAATCCAGCCTGCACGGGTGAGGTGTGAAGATCAATTCAGGAATGGCTTGATACAAAAAAAGAGCGCAGCGGGTGAACGCTGCGCTCGTTGTCTAATCACTAATTAGAAAACTTAACGCGTTGCAACCGGTCGGGTGCGCGGCGTATCCAGCGTCGTTTCATCGAAGACTTTTCCCTCAGCATCAATCGCTTTGATTTCAGCGGTGCCTTCGGGAAGCAAGGTGACGTACCACAAATGCCGGCGCGCGTCGCTCTTCGCCAGATACCAGGCTTTATCCGGAGAAATGGGGGGACGGGTGTTCACGCCCCAAGCGCCGTCGCCGAGAAAGAGCAATCCGTTTTCATCATCGCGCTGATGATTGCGGATGCGATGTGTCCGTTTGAACGTGTGATGGTCATGTTCAAAAATCGCTGAAACACCGTGGCGTTCGAATTGCGTGATCCAGTTGGTGCGGATTTCAATGGAACGTTCGTGATCAGAAGGCAATTTTCCTTCGGCTGCTTTGGTCGTTCCATACACAGGCCAATGATAACCGGCGAAGAGAAATTGCTGCTCGGCGCGCCCTTTCAACGTCTTCTGGAGCCAATCGGTTTGCGCACCTTGGATCGGCTCGGTGTGCCCGGAATCCAGAGCCACCATCGAAAGATACTTGCCGAAATCGAGTGCATAGTAGGACTTCTGATTTGGCGGAACAAAGAATGCGTAATAATACGGCGCATCCACCGGAATTTTGCCCGCATAATGTCCGCGCACTTCATGGTTTCCAATTCCCGCCACGAGCGGAATGAGGCGTCCATCTTTTCCGCGCATCAATTTGGTCCATGATTGAAACCAGTCGAAGAAACGCGTGCCCAGTTCGCCGTTTTCGTAAGCAAGGTCGCCGACGACAAACGCGAAATCAGGATCGAGCTTGGCCGCCTGCGAATTCATGGCATCGAGAAATTCGCGGCTGTGCATCATGTCGCCGCCATTAACGAACCGGATCGGGCGCTTTAACTCAGCAGGCATGGTGCGAAATTTCTGAAGATTTTTTCCATCCTTGGAGGATTCGTCGCTGATGGTGAATTCGTAAAACGTGTCCGGTTTTAACTTCGTCAATTCGACGCGGCGCACCTGAAATCCGGAAGGGATGGCTTGATGACGAGTGCCAGCGCGGGACTTCCATTCCTTCGTTCCCGACTGGCGATACCAGACGTTGGTCGTGGTGTGCGCGTAGAGATTGACCCAATTGACGGTCATGGTGGTGGTCGGGTCGCGCTGCCAAGTCAGGTAAAGACCAGCCAGATCACTTTGCGCTCGCGCGATTCCGCACGGCAACAGCAGGGCCACGATCCAGAGAACAAAGAACTTTTTCATCATTCTGTTCATTTTGGAGACTTTAGTATTGAGCCGCAAACTTCAATTGAGGCTTAATGCCAATTGACGAAGACCAGAATTTCACGGAAAAATCTCGTCGTAACATCCTGACGCCAAAGAGGTCGCAGTCGAACTGTGTCATCAATCGCTGGGAATATTTCAAATGAAGAAATCAATCGCACTCATCACCGTCTTTCTTTGTTGCACATTTACACCCGTGGACGCTCAAAATGTGACCTACAAATCGAACGCGACTTCGCCGACGATTGTTACCCGTCTCATGACGGACTGCACACCCACGCCTGCTGGACTGGTTTCGTGGTGGCCGGCGGAAGGTGATTTTTTTCAGGATTTTTCCGTAGATTCCAGCGGCATTCTTCCGGGCAACGGAACCTATTCGATCGACAACGGTCGGTTGAAAGCAACCGGCAATGGCGGAAACGGAAATGGCTGCAGTGCCGCTATAAATATTCCACCTGCCAATGTGAGGAAAGTTTCTACGCTCGTCTCTGTTCAGTCCATGACTCAGGAAGGCCCGGAACTCGCTTTGATCGACGCGACCGGGGCGAACGTTCTTTATCTGGATTATTTTAAACTTGGTTCAGAACTCCGGCTCATTCGGAACACCTCGGTGCTGGCGAGCATGCCTTTCACGCTGCCCCTCAACACCACGTTGCCGATGTCACTGGAGATTAATGGCACGACATTTACAGGGAAACTCGGTGCCGCGACGGTTACGGCTTCTTCCACTTTTGCGCTACCGTATCGAGTTCAGGTGGGTGGATATATCACTGGCGAAATTGGTTTTTTCGATGATTTGCGCGTTGAGAGCGACACGGCTTTCGACCTGCGTTCACGGTATCACGGCATTCTGCAAAACGGCGCAACCTTCGCACCCGCCCTGGTCGGACATGGCTTCCAGTTCACAAATTTAAATCAACGCGTTGAGATTGCCGATCACGCCGATCTGGATTTGACCACAGCAGTTTCGCTGGAGGCGTGGATTGCGCCGTCGCAACCAGGACAGCCGACGGAAGGAACCACGATTCTGACGAAAGGTGATCTGAACGTTTTTTCCAATCAACCTTACGGCCTTCTCTTTTACTCCGACCGCGCGATCGCAATGCGCGTGGGTAACGCCTCGACGTTTGCGGCCGCCACTTCGACTGCGGTTCTCCCCTTGAACACGTTTTCTCATATTGTTGGCACCTACGATGGGAGCGTCGTCAAAGTTTATATCAATGGCGTTCTCGCAGCTTCTAACTCTGTAGTCATCGGACCAATGGTCACGAACAATTTGCCGGTGAGAATTGGCGCTAATAATTTGTCCAGCTACCTTGGACGCATCGACGAGCCGTCGATTTACAATCGCGCGCTTTCGGCAAGCGAGGTCGCGACCCTTTACGAAGCGGGTGCGTCTGGAAAATGTCAACCCACTGCCACGGTTCCACCAGCGGGCCTGATCGCGTGGTATCCCGGCGAAGGCAACGGGAATGATGTGGTCGGCTCGAATCATGGAACCCTCAACAGCGCGAACTTCGGCGTCGGCAAAGTGGGACAAAGTTTTGAGTTGAATGACACAACGGGGATTACGGTGTCGAACGCAGCGGCGTTTAATTTGCAGACTTTGACCGTCGAAGCCTGGGTTACGGCCAGCAATTTTCCGTGTCCGGCTTCCTGCGCCCAGTTTATCGCCACCAAATCCGGGCCGCAGGCTCTTTCCGGTTTTGAATTTGGAACGACTCCCGGAGGTTTTCTTCGCTGGACATTCAACGGCGATGGAGGCGGCGCGGACGTAACCAACAATGTCAGTATTGGCGAAGGCCGTTTTCATCACGTCGCCGGTACCTACGATGGATCGACAATGAAGATCTATCTCGACGGCGCGCTCAGTGCGCAGAAAACCGTTACGACAACCATCAGTTATCCGGTTGGAGATTCTTTAATTATTGGGAGTCGGAAATTTCCAGGCTCGACGGAAATTTACAATGGATTGATTGATGAACTGTCGTTCTACAATCGCGCTCTGAGTGGTGCAGAAATCACCGCCATTTTTATCGCTGGCAGTGCGGGTAAAGTCGGGTCGAGTTGCACGCCTCCGCCTCCGAACCTGGTGAGTTGGTGGCGGGCAGAAGATAATGCGTTGGATTTTTTTGGGACGAACAACGGTTCAGTCGTAAATACCGTGGCGTTCACGAACAGTTTGGTGGGCCGCTCATTTTACTTTGGCGGCAACGGTTATGTGCAAGTCCTTAGTTCTCCTTCGCTGAGTTTTACCAACGCCATTACCCTCGAAGGCTGGGTGTTCCAGGAAAATTTTGTTCAAGGCGGCACCATTATATCGAAATACGCCACGGGAAATAACCGCGCGAGTTGGTATCTCGAAATGGCGGGGGATCGCATTAGTTTCCATGTCGATGGCGATGGCATTCCGTTCAATGGCGTCGAGCGCGAAGTGCGCACCGCTGTTGGCTCCGTTGGCCCCGACGTCTGGACGCACGTTGCCGCGACGTTCGATACGGCGAACCAGCAGATGAAGATTTATCTGAATGGCATCGAGGCACCGACAACGTTGCAAATCGGCGGAACCCTCACGAGGATTGCCACAAATGCGGAACCACTGCGGATCGCCTCAAGCTTCAGCGCTGGCCAAAATGCCAGCATTCTGCGCTTTCGCGGTCTGATTGATGAGTTCAGTATTTATAATCGCGCGCTCTCCTCTGCGGAGATTGCAACCATCGCCAATGCCGGCGCTCTTGGGAAATGTGTTCCGCCGACCTTGACCTTGCAGCCGCTGACCAACGCTACTGCGACGTTTTCGCAAGGAGGTTTCGCTGCCGCCAACACCATCGATGGACTGACGAATTCATCTGGTAATTCGTGGGCCGCTTGTTGCGGCGCTTCTCGCACCATCGTCTGGGAAACCGTCACAGATGCCGGGCATTCCAATGGAGCTGCGTTTGTTTTTACGCTGTTCCATACGGATCCTTTTCCTGCTGCAGAGCATAATCTCGGGCGCTTTCGCATTTCTTACACGACCGATCCGCGCACGAATTTTGCGGACGGGCTAGGCTCGGGTGGGGACGTTGCAGCGAATTGGACGGTGTTCAATCCAACGGCGGCTTCTTCCTCAACGGCGGAAACATTCACAACATTGCCCGACGGTTCGCTCCTTGTTTCAGGCGGTTCCAACAATCGTTCCATCTATACTGTCAGTGGCGCGATTCCGGTGACCGCCATCACTGGTTTCCGATTGGAGGCGTTGACCGATCCTTCGTTATCGGCGGGTGGACCTGGTCGGCAAAGCGGGAACGGCAATTTTCACCTCTCGGAATTCACCGTGCAATCCATTCCATTGGACAGCTCATTCGTTTTTCCGATCGCTCTTTCGCCCACGCAAACCAACGTCAATGTCGGACAAAGTGTTGCCTTCAATGTTTCAGGTGGCCAACCGCCGCGTCTTTTCTCGCTCGTCACCAATCAATCGGGAGGAACGATCAATTCCTTTTCCGGCGTTTATGTAGCGGGACCGGTTGCTAATGTGATCGACACCGTGCGCGCCACGGACGCGCGCGGCAGTAATGTTTTCGCGACCATCAACGTGCAACCTGATCTCGCGCCTCGTCCTGATCTGGCGATTCACAGCATTTTAATTCCAGCGTTCGCGCAACCGGGTGTCCCGTTCCAGTTGAGTTGGGTCATAACCAATCGTGGCAATGCGACGGCTACTGCGCCGTGGAAAGATTTTATCTTCGCTTCAACTGATGCGCTGGCGGGTGATGACGAATTTCTCGCGGAGTTCACGATCAACAATTCGTTACCAGTCGGATCATCCCTGACCGTCACGCAATTGGTGACCATTCCGGTGAACGGTTCAGCGGGAACGTTGCGCATCGTGATCGCGAGCGACGCAAATCTCGTGATCAATGAAAGCAATGAGGCTAACAACGTCGGTGTATCCGGGACGTTGACGGTTCCGCACATGCTCGCGTTTCAAGGTTCCGCCACCATGACGGAAGGCCAGATCTTGCCCATTCTGATCCAGCGCAATGGAGTCCGCACAAGCGCGCTCTCGGTGGAAATCGCGTCGAGTGATACCAGCGAACTGACCGTGCCAGCGTTGGTGATTATTCCAGCGGGCGCAGCTTCAACCACATTCAATGTTTCAGCAGTGGCGGATGGCGCGTTCGATGGCACTCAAATGGTAATTCTCTCCGGGACCGCGCCGGGATTTGTCGCAATTT
>JBBQAX010000109.1:0-12583 GCA_038316905.1 Verrucomicrobiota bacterium
GTGTCGCTTCGGGAGAGAACAGCGAACACAAAGCAAACATCCGGCTCATTGGCGGATGCGCCTATCCGTTGCGTTTGGATTATTTCAAATCTCAGGAGAAGACGTCGTCCATCGCGCTGCACTGGAAACCGCCGCATGGAGGCGTCCAACCGATTCCCGCCCGAAATCTTTCGCCCGCGGGAAAAGGTCCGACGTTCGTCGTCACCACACCGTTTCCGCCCGATGACAGCAGCGTAGGCTATGAGCGCGGCGTGAGTGTTTCCAAAGCGTGGGACGAAGCGACAACTCGCGCTGCGATTGAGACCGCAAATCACGTGGTGAAAAACCTGGATCGTTTTGCGCGCAGCAAACCTGCTGACGAAGATCGCGACGCAAAAATCGAGAAATTTTGCAGCGATTTTGTGGCCGCTGCGTTTCGCCGTCCGTTGGCCGACGAACAGAAACGAATTTTCGTATCCTCGCAATTTACCAATGAGCGCAGCGCGGAAGAATCGGTGAAGCGCGTTGTATTGCTGACCCTAAAATCACCGCGCTTTCTTTATCTTGGACTCAACAGTTCCGAGCCAGATGACTTTGAAATTGCGTCACGGCTCGCGTTCAGTTTGTGGGATTCGTTGCCGAACGCTGATCTCTGGAAACGTGCTGAACGCGGTGAACTTCACACTTCGCAACAGGTGAACGAGCAGGCGCGCCGCATGTTGAAAGACGTTCGCGCGCGGGCAAAGGTGCAGGAGTTTCTACGGCAATGGGTGCAGATGAATCGCGCGGAAGATCTTTCCAAAGACGCAACGCTCTACCCGGGATTCACTCCAGAGATTGTCACCGATCTGCGAACGTCGCTGGATGTATTTCTTGAAAACACGTTTTGGGATGACTCCTCCGATTATCGAAAACTTTTACTGGCAAATTATTTGTTCCTCAACAACCGACTCGCGCAGTTTTACGGATTCGCCACGAATGCCACGGAAGATTTCGTGAAAGTGGAATTGAATCCGAAGGAACGTTCCGGCGTGGTGACGCACCCTTATTTGCTCGCGGCGTTTTCATATCAGAAATCCACGTCGCCGATTCATCGTGGTGTTTTTCTCACGCGCAACATCGTGGGGCGCGCGTTGAAATCGCCGCCGGTCGCCGTCGCTTTCAACGATGCGGAGTTTGCTCCACATCTTTCGATGCGAGAAAAGGTCGCGCAATTGACCAGTTCGAAGGCGTGTCAAACGTGTCATTCCGTGATCAATCCGCTCGGATTCAGTCTGGAACATTACGACGCGATTGGCCGATTCCGCACGCAGGAGAACGAGAATCCAATCAACGCGGTCAGTGATTATCTGACCGATGACGGCCAAACAGTTCGTTTCAGCGGCGCGAGGGACGTGGCTGAATTTGCAGTGGGTAGCGAGCACGCGCAAAACGCGTTCGTCGAGCAGTTGTTTCATCATGTTGTCAAGCAACCGCTGCTCGCCTATGGTTCCGACGTGATGCCTCGCTTGCGCCAATCTTTTGTGGATTCGGGTTTCAACATGCAGAAGTTGTTGGTGGAGATCTCGAGCATTTCCGCGCTGCATCGGACGGAGAAACTAACGGCATCTACCAAGTAAGACTTTCAAAATTTATGAACGCCATCCATCGCCGACACTTCATTAAACAGCTTGGAATCTCTGCGGCGTCGCTGCCGTTTCTGCTCGGCTTGCCGAGTCTGGGTCTTGCGAGTCCGGTTCGTCCACGACAACGCCTCATCGTGATGTTCAGTCCGAATGGAACCATTCCAACGTCATTTTGGCCGGATGAAATTGGCGCCGATTTTCAATTGAAAGAAATCATGACGCCGCTCGCGGCGTACAAAGATCGAATGCTTTTCCTGCGCGGACTTTCCAACAAAGTGCGTGGCGACGGCGACGGCCACATGCGCGGCATGAGTTGTTTGCTCACGGCCATTGAATTATTTCCCGGCAATGTTCAAGGCGGTTCCGACACCCCCGCTGGATGGGCGAGCGGCATTTCCATTGATCAGGAATTAAAGAATTATTTTCAAAGTCGCGAAGAGACCCGCACCCGTTTTGGCTCGCTCGAATTTGGCGTTGGCGTGACGGACCGCGCTGACCCCTGGACGCGCATGTCTTACGGCGGACCGAATCAACCGATCGCGCCGATCTCTGATCCGTATCAGATGTACGAGAAGCTCTACGGACAAATGAAGGACAAGGAGAGTCTGCAAAGCATTCTCGGCGACGTGCGCGACGATTTGAAGAAAGTCCGCCGACTCATCAGCGCCGAAGACAGCCGTCTTCTCGATGAACACGAAACTCTCGTGCGCCAGATGGAGCGGGAGATTAAAGATTCAGCGAAACAAAAATTGCGCGTTGGCCCGCCTACGTTTGAAGGGGGAATTTCCGATCAAAACGACAACGTGCCGCGCCTGAGCCGGATGCAGATTGATTTACTCGTGAACAGTTTCGTCAATGACATGGCGCGCGTGGCGACGTTGCAATACACGAAGTCCGTTGGGCAGGCGCGGATGAACTGGCTCGACATCAAAGACAATCATCACACGTTGTCGCACGAACCGGATAAGGACGAAGCCGCGCAGGAAAAGCTGATCAAGATCAACAAGTGGTTTGCGGGCGAATTGAATTATCTCGTGCAAAAACTCGACAACACACCTGAACCCGGCGGCTCGGGAACGTTGCTGGATAACACGCTGATCGTCTGGGCGAATGAACTTGGCAAAGGGAATTCGCACACGCTGAACGACATTCCGTTCGTGCTGATCGGCGGCGGATTTGGTTTCAAGATGGGCCGCTCACTCAAGTTTGAAAAAGTGGCGCATAATCGTCTGCACTTGGCTCTGGCCCACGCCGTCGGACATCGCATTGAGACGTTTGGGAAAAAAGAATTGTGCGAAGGTGGGGCGTTGAGTTTGGGGTGAACAAATCAGAGGTTTTTCGCGACAACAAAAAGAAAAAAACAAATAACGGCAATCGAAGAAACCGTGTGAGCAATGCCTGCATAAAACCACACTATTAAACTTGGCCTTTCTTTTTGTTTTCTCAAAAACGGATATGCAAGGATTGAGCCGATTCCAATCCAGAATCCAACGAAGAAAATGGTGACACCATTAGACATCATTTTCTCGTATCCGCCAGGAGAGCTTGCCACAGGTGTTAACACCATAAATCCGCTCAAGATCAGGAATGCCCATGCAGTGATGACCACGATTCTGAAAAGTGTTAAAGCCATTTTGATTTGGTAAACGCTCACTTTTTCACCGCTGCATTCGTCGCAAACGATCTCACCGTATGTTGGAAAACATTATCTTTCCGCACTGCGGCTCCTGCCTCTGGGAATAACACTTTCGGTTGCGCTTTCTTCCATTCTTTCGCGCTGACTTTTTTCGTTTCGTGGAGCAGGACGAAGGTGCCTTTTTTATTTCCAACCACCAGGTCAGGAAGTTTGTCGCCATTGATGTCGCCGACGACAAGTTGCGTTCCCACACCGACATCAGGAGCGATGAGATGGGGCACGAAATCGACTGACTTGTCCGCGTTACGAACGATGCGGAAGAAGTAGGTGACCGGATCAGCCTGGGCGTCGATGTCGCCTTTGCGACCATGCGCGAGAAAGCGTTTGCCAGTCACGATGTCTTTTACGCCGTCGCCATCCATGTCGAACAAATCAATCGCATGAAGTTGCGCGAATTTCAGACCGTAACGGTTTTCGTTCGCCTCCTTGTTCATGATCGTGTGGCTGCGGAACTTGATCGCGTCGCCGTCGCGATATTGCTCATACCACGCGAGGCCAAATCCATGCGCGGCGAGACTGGTGATGACGTCGTTCAATCCATCGCCATTCACATCGTAAGCAAACATCTGCGCGCCGCCCGTGCCGAAGAATTGCGGATGAAATTTCCATACCGGATCGTTCGCGAGCGAGGAAGGTTGCTCCCACCAACCGTTTTTTTCCAGAATGTCCATGCGTCCGTCGCCGTTCACATCGCCAACGCCGAGGCCGTGGGTGAAGCGTCCATATTTACCGGGCGGCGTGATTTTATGAAACGTCCACGGCTTGGCGGGATTGCTCCAATCGGGTGCGACGTAACCGAAGTAGCTGTTGGTTTTTCCATCTTCGACGATCGTCGTGTTGCAAACGATTTCCGGTTTTCCATCGCCGGTCAGATCGGTCCAGGTCGGCGATTCGTTATCCACCACGTTGAAAACTTTGTGACGCTTCCAATGAGGTGTTCTCGTGGTTTTGCCCTGGCCGGGATTTTCGAACCAGGAAGCGTCTTCGCCGGGAAAGCCGATCACAAGAATGTCGAGCCAGCCGTCATTGCTGAAGTCATGCACGTAAGCAAAAAAGTTGTCCGAATATTTATTGTCCACGCCAAGCGCGCCCTCGAAGCCTTCAATCTTTTCCTCCGTGCCATTGGCTTCTTTTCGCACAAAGGTTTTAGCCGCTGGATAAAATTCATGGCGGGTTTTGAAGTCCGGGCCAGCCCACCAGTAAGGGCCGGAGATAATGTCGTTGTGCCCATCGCGATTGAGATCGCCGAACGTTGCGCCCTCCGACCAGAATTTGTCGGTGAGCTGAATCGTTTTGAACGAGTGAATTGTGTTCTCGGCAGCAAACGCAGAGAGGGCGAACGGAAGTGCAATCAAGGAAAGGCAAAGCGAGTTCATGCGGATATATCGCATTGAGAGACTGAAAGCTGCAAGCAAGGAATCAGGGGTGCGATCAAAAGTGGGTGAGATTGGAAAGCCTTTGAAGTGCGACGGCAGGACGTCGCTTTTCCTGCACGCTGGCAACCGCAGAATCGTTTTGAATTAAAAGACGCTCTGCGCTTTTCACCGTGCAGCCAAAGCGGGGACATGTCCCCGCAGTCCAAATGGCCAAGCCTCACCCACTTTTAATCACACCTGTTTTCCCGGATTGCGCGCGGCTCTGCAAAACCTCATGGGTAAACCGAAGTTTTTCGATTGCGGGCGTGGATAGAACGAAAGGATATAGATCTGGCAGGCCCATTCCGCGGTTGAGTTCGTTCAACGCATAAGTGAGCGGAAACCAGTTTTCGAGAATCTGATCAAATGGCGAATCAAGATTGACCATCGATCTGGAGTCAACGGTCATTGACGCCGCATTCGGATGGCGCGGTTTTAAGGTAAGGCCAAAGCTCGTGGCGGTTCCCACCGTGTCAACGATATGAAAATAATGAGCGGAGGTTTCTGCCCAGTCCTCCCATGGATGCGCGGTGGCGTAAGCGCTGACGTGATGTTCCTGCCAATCGTGCGGGGCGCCTTGCTGATAATAAGTTTGAAGCGATGCGGCGTAATCTTTCCTTTCATCGCCAAATAACTCGCGAAAGCGCGGAAGGTGCGGAGTGTTTTCGACAAGTTCGCCCCAATAATAATGTGCAATTTCGTGGCGCATGTGGCCGAGCAGCGTCCGGAATGGTTCGTGTAAATTGACGCGGCGACGCTCGCGTTCGGCTGGGTCCGCTTCGATCAGATTGATTGTAATCAACCCATTCGCGTGGCCGGTCATGATCGGCGCGCCACCCACAGGATCACGCAGGAAACGGAATCGCAGGGCCGGACGATTTTCGTTGGGCGCGCCTTCAGTCGAAAGGCCCAGGCGAAGCAACGTGTAAACAGTGCGGCGTTTGGCGACTTCAAGTTGATGCCAGAGTTCCCGGTTTTGCGGCACCGTCAGATCGGGGATGACCGTGTTGAGGCGACAGGCTACGCAAAATGAATTTGAATCCTCCGCATTGACCATCCAGTTGCAGATTTGGTGCTGTTGTCCATTCATGCACTGCTGATACAAACAGTCGTGCGCCGCAGGTGTGATCGCTCGCCATAATCCATCTGGCGTGGATTCGATTGCGCTGAGATCGATCAAATCAGGGAGGAAACCGAGGGAATTGTTGCACTTCAAACAGCGAACGTTTTCAAAAAAAACGAGGCTGCCGCAAACGTCACAATGGAAGGCTTTCATTTCGAGGAGATTTCTTGAACCGATTTTTCCGTAAATATTTTGGGCAATTCTTCCAGCGCGACAACATCCACGGACACTTTTAACGTGTGTTCTCCCGCGCCAAGAATGACGCCGCGAATCGGGCTGACATCATCGTAATCGCGACCGTAGGCCACGGCGATGTGCCGTGCGCCGGGCATCACGTTGTTGGTAGGATCAACATCGAGCCAACCGATGCCGTGACAATAAAACGAAACCCAGGCGTGCGATGCGTCCGCGCCTACGAACCGTGGTTTTCCAGGAGGCGGATCAGTTTCCAAATAACCGCTGACGTAACGTGCGGGCAAACCGAGCGAACGGAAACAGGCAATCTGGAGTTGCGCGAAATCCTGGCAAACCCCGCGTCGATTTTTAAAAACTTCTTCCAACGGCGTCGCGAGCGTGGTGGCTTTCGGATCGAACTTGAAATCGGCATGAATACGTTTCGTCAGGTCGAGCGCGGCTTCGAGGACGGGACGATTCTTTGGAAACGAGGGCAACGCGTAGTCACCGATTGCGTTCGTGCTTCTTACCAATGGCGAATCAAAAACAAATTCGCTCGCGTCAAGAGATTGGCCCATTTGCTGACCGCGACTTGATTCACGCACGATTTCCCAGGCGGACGTTCCGGACGGCGTCGGAATGCTTCGCGGCAGAATCGAGACCTGACTTTCTCCTTTGACCACGAGTTTCCGGTGCGCGCCTTCGATGGTGAGAAATGTTGTCGCGTTCCCAAAATAATCGAAATGCGATTGAGCAACGGCGGGTTGCGGGTCGATGGTCACTTCGTGATGAAGGCAGCGTTGATGAGACAGTTCGCGCGGCGTCAGGCGCAACAGATGATGCGAAAACGAAACGTTGTCCGTGTAATCGTAGGTCGTGGTGTGAGTGATTTTATAAATCATGGCGGCTCAACTCACGCGCGCGACCGTGAGACTGAAATAGTGATGCGTGACGTCATTCGAGACAGCGGTTAATCCCGCGCTCCATTCACTCAACCATTCGCCCAGCGTTTCTCTTTGTTTGAGTGCGTTGCAACGCGCGAGTTCCGTCAGATCGAGTTTTTTCAAATGAGAAGAAATCGTTTCAATTCGTCTTTGTTCAAAATTCTCGGTGTCCGCGTCTTCGGATTGCGGCAAGTGCGCCGTGTGCTCGGCGAGAGCATTTAATTGAAACGCGAGCGAACGTGGATTTCCTTTGTCCACGATGAGCAACTCGACCACGGACGGCAATTGCGCCTGCGCCAGATAGCGACGGCGGTAGGTCATGGAGCTATCAGCAATTTCCAACAACGGTTCCAACAACGCATTGGTGTTTGTTTCGGTTGAAAGCGCGCCGCTGAAAAGATTAACGAGATTGGTGCCGCGTTCGAGACGCCGTCCGAAATCGAGAAATCGCCAGCCGTGGCCGCGCGTCATATTTTCCATTTCCATTCCGCTGAAAGCCGCGAGATCGACGATCAACGTGTTCATCAAACTCAGCGCATTGGTCAGTGGAATTCGACCGGGCCGCGTGCGTGAATCGGATTGCAGTTGGTTGAGAATGCTCCACGTATCGATTGAAAAACGGTCGCGCACGACGGAAATGATGTGGCGAATCCGCAAAATTAATTCGCGCACACTGCCCACGCGTTGCGGATTGTAAACCAGCGCCAAAAGCTCCTGCTGCAATTCGCTCGCGGGAACTCGACCGGAAAAACGTTTCGGCAAAAGCTCCAACGCCACGAGGAGTTGAACCAGTTCCTCGAGTTCTGAAGTTGTTTCCGAAGTCGCCTCATCCGTCAGGCGCGCGATGACGCAACGCAAAATCCGCATTCTGTTTTCCAAACGTTCCACATATCGGCCAAGCCAAAATAAATTGTCGGCTACACGACTGGGCAATTCTGCCGACGAACGCGCGACACTGATTGGCTGTCCAGATGCGGTGAGCAGGGAAACGGGCGACACCGGTTCATCCGACAAAACCCAGGTGTCTTTGCTGCCGCCGCCACTTTGCATGGAAACAATGGGATCGCCCGCCGCTGGGGAAACGCGAGTGAGTCCTCCAGGCATCACTGAAAAATTATCTCCATGCGCAGCAATGTAAGCGCGCAGCGCGATGCCGCGTGGTTCTAATTTGTCATCCGACCAAACGGGCGCGGTCGAGAGCGCCACCTGTTCCTGACCCACAAAATCAAAAGGACGGGCGCAGATGGCGGCGATCAATTCTTCCCGTTCCAGATTTGTCAGTTTGCCGCCGAACGCGGGCTTGCGCGATTGCGTGGCGATGCCGGATTTCACGACGATTTGGTCGAGATGATCGAGAACGTATTTGTGTTCCTTCGCCTGACCGCACCACCACGTCGCGACGCTGGGAAGTTTTAATTCTTCTCCAAGAATGTGGCGACAAAGATTGGGAAGAAATGCGAGGAACGCCGGGCTTTCAATCACGCCGGAACCGAGGGCATTCGCGATGGAAACATTTCCAGCGCGCGCGGCTTCAACCAAACCCGGCACACCCAGAAAAGAATCGCTGCGCAACTCAAGTGGATCACAAAAACCATCATCGACGCGGCGGAAAATAACATCGACAGGTTGCAAACCTTCCAACGTTTTCAGAAAAACGCGACGATTGCGCACCGTCAAATCGCCGCCTTCAACCAACGTGAAACCGAGATAGCGCGCGAGGTAAGCGTGTTCGAAATAGGTTTCGTTGTGTGGCCCCGGCGTGAGGAGAACGACGTTCGGATTGTCTTTGTTTCCCGGTGAGAGATTGCGCAATGCGTCGCGTTGGATGCGAAAGAACGAGGCGAGTCGATGCACTTGGCTGTCGCGAAATTCATCCGGCAAAATCCGTGAAAGCACGATGCGATTTTCCAGCGCGTAACCACTGCCGGATGGCGATTGCGTCCGGTCGCCGAGCGCCCACCAGTGGCCATCGGGCGACCGCGCCAGATCGACCGCATGAAGGTGGAGATAAGTTTGTCCAGGCACACGCAATCCATGACACGAGCGCAGAAATCCCGGATTCCCAAAAACCAGCGCAGGCGGAATCAAACCATCGCGCAGCAAACGTTGCGGCCCGTAAAGATCAGAGAGAATGAGATTAAAAAGTTTGGCGCGTTGGACGAGGCCAGCTTCGAGCGAGCGCCATTCGTCCGGCGGAATCAGAAGCGGAACCATGTCCAGTTCCCACGGACGATCCATTCCTTGAGGATCGCCATAGACATTATAAGTGACGCCGTGCTCGCGAATAATTCGGCGCCCATTCTCCCAGCGATTGGCGAGTTCCTCACGACCCAGAGTTTCAAACGATGAAATGAGATTGCGCCAATGCGGTCTCGTCATTCCCGACGGAGCCAAACTTTCATCATAAACATCCGAGGTCGAACGATAGCTGCCAAAGATTTTGGCAGGTGCGGTTTCGGATGCGGACGAGTCGCTCATGGTTTTCGAGCGTATGATATTGCTTCGCACGCGACAATCAACCGTGACGCAAATCGAGTGTGAAAGGAAATTCTGGATTTCGTTTTTCGGGAAGAATCTTCAGCGCGCCAGCGGTGTGGCCGATTTTCAGGAAGCGGGCGAGGCGACGGCTTTCGGCTTCGTAGGCGTTCACGGGGAGCGTCGTGTAGCTGAGTCCGCCGGGATGCGAAACATGGTAAGTGCATCCGCCGAGCGAACGATTGTTCCAGGTGTCCGCGATGTCGAAGGTCAAGGGCGCATGAACGCCAATGGTTGGGTGCAGGCATTGCGACGGTTGCCACGCACGAAAGCGCACGCCTGCGACATATTCGCCTTCGGTGCCGGTAGCGTGGAGCGGAATCGTTTGGCCGTTGCAGGTCACCACGTGGCGCGAGTCAATCATGCCGTTGACTTTGACCTGGAGGCGTTCGAGCGACGAATCGACATAACGAGTGGTGCCGCCCGCCGCGCCTTCTTCGCCGAGCACATGCCACGGTTCGAGCGCCTGACGAATTTCCAGACTGACGCCGCGATGCGCGATGGTGCCGTAATTCGGAAAGCGAAATTCAACGTGCGGCGCGAACCAATCTTCTTTGAGCGGATAACCGTGGTCCTGCAAATCTTCGATGACATCGCGAAAATCCTGTTCGACGAAATGCGGCAGCATGAAGCGGTCGTGCAATTCCGTGCCCCACCGGACGAGCGAGCGTTGATAAGGTTGTTTCCAAAAACGCGCGATGAGGGAACGCAGGAGAAGTTGTTGCGTCAAGCTCATGCGCGCGTGCGGCGGCATTTCAAAGGCGCGCAATTCGACGAGACCGAGACGGCCGCTGCTGCTGTCGGGCGAATAAAGTTTATCAATGCAAAATTCGGCGCGATGCGTGTTGCCGGTGACGTCGATGAGCAAGTGGCGGAAAATGCGATCAATCAACCACGGCGCAACTTTTCCGTCGTCGGGAATTTGGCGAAAGGCGGTTTCAATTTCGTACAGGGAATCGTTGCGGGCTTCATCGACACGCGGATGTTGACTCGTCGGGCCGATGAATAATCCGCTGAACAAAAAGGAAAGCGACGGATGATTTTGCCAATAGGCAATCATGCTGCGCAACAAATCGGGGCGACGGAGAAATGGACTATCGCTCGGTGTCGCGCCGCCGATAACGACGTGGTTCCCGCCACCGGTTCCAACGTGTCGTCCATCGATCATGAACTTCTCGGTGCCGAGACGTGATTGTCGCGCTTCTTCGTAAAGCACGGTGGTGTTCTCGACGAGTTCGTTCCAACTGTGCGCGGGTTGCAAATTCACTTCGATGACGCCGGGGTCGGGTGTGACTTTGACGTTGTCCAGACGCGGGTCGGTCGGTGGCGTGTATCCTTCGATGACGACGGGCGTTTGTAATTGCGCGGCGGTGTCTTCAACGGCGGCAATCAGTTCGAGTGAATAGTCGAGCGTCGCGTCCGGCGGCATGACGACGTGGAGTTTTCCTTGGCGCGTGTCCACGCAAAGAGCGGTGCGAACAATCCACGCAGCGGATTCTCCCGTTTTTGGCAAGCGGGTTGGATCGCGGCGTGTCTCGGATTGAGCAGCGTGACTCTGCTTATTTTCTTCCTCACCCCGCGAGGAACGAGTGGGGAGTGTATTGAGGAGAGGGGCAACCTCCTCTCCCCGGCCCTCTCCTCCATCGGATGGAGGAGAGGGAGGAGAAGCGGCGCTGTCTTGATAGCGATGTCGTAATTCTTCCCGCGCAGGCAATGGCGGACGTTCTTCACTCGGATCGCGCTCGTTCAGATACGGATAATCAGATTGGCTGACCCATGGCAGAGAATCCAAAGGCAACCGAAGTCCCATTGGCGAATCGCCGGGCGTGAGAAAAAGTTTTTCCGAACGCAGGAACCATGGACCGCTCACCCAGCCATGCTGATTATTTTCGTCAGAAGGTTGAATCGGCAGCACGTAACCAACAATGCTATCGACACCTTGCTTCAGAATTTTGGCGAGACGAATGCGTTCTTCGTCGTCTTTCAAACCGGCTTTGTGCGAATCGACATTCGATGGAAGGCGGCGTTCTTTCCACAAGTGATAAAACGGATCTTCGTAACCCGCCATCGCCCATTTTGGATCTGCGCCTAATCGCGTTGCGAGAGCGGTGATGAATTTCGACGCGTGTTCAGCCGTGTGTCCGTATTTCGCTTTTCCATCGGCGATGAGCGCATCGTTAGTCCAGATCGGTTTTCCGTCTTTGCGCCAATAGCAGGCGAACGCCCAGCGTGGCAGTGATTCGCCGGGATACCATTTGCCTTGGCCCCAATGGAGCAGTCCTCCGGGAGCGAATTTGCTTTTCAGCCGCAGCAAAAGTTCACCGGAAAGTTTGTGTTTCTCAGGGCCGACGGCGGTAAAATTCCATTCGTCACCATCCATGTTGTCGATGGAAATAAACGTGGGTTCGCCGCCCATCGTGAGACGCACGTCGCCGGTTTTGAGTTCGGCATCAATGGAAGTTCCGAGCGTAAGAATCTCCGCCCATTGTTCCTCGGTGTAAGGTTTGGTCACGCGCGGCGATTCGTGAATGCGCGTCACCTTCATTTCGTGAACGAACGTCGTTTCGCATTTATCCACAGCGCCGCTGATCGGTGCGGCGCTCGAAGGTTCAGGCGTGCAGGCGAGGGGAATATGACCTTCGCCCGCGAGCAATCCTGAAGTGGGATCAAGACCAATCCAGCCTGCGCCGGGAAGGAAAACCTCGCACCACGCATGGAGATCGGTGAAATCAACCGTCGTTCCGCTCGGACCGTCCAACGATTTTATGTCGGGCGTCAGTTGAATCAGGTAACCGGAAACAAAACGCGCGGCGAGGCCGAGATGACGAAAAAGATTCACGAGCAGCCACGAGGTATCGCGACAGGAACCGGAACGGAGCTGCAACGTGTCCTCGGGCTTCTGCACTCCCGCTTCCAGACGAATGAGATATTTCGTTTCTTGCGAAAGTCGGAGATTCAAACTGACCAGAAAATCAATACTGCGAACTTCGGCGCGGCTGATGGTTTTGAGATAATCAGTGATCAGCGGAGTCGCGGGCGCGGTTTCGAGAAAGGGCGCGAGTTCCTTCAGCAAGGTTGGTTCGTATTTGAAC
>JBBQAX010000110.1:0-12552 GCA_038316905.1 Verrucomicrobiota bacterium
TCCAGCAGGCTGATGAGACTGACAAACTGATTTTTCGGGACGTTCTTTAAGTTGGGATGTCTTTGCATCCCCACTTAACTACGCATTGTATTTACATTGTACATTCAAAAATTAAAAAATCTTTGGTATGCGTCAGCCCTGGCCGAAAAAGTTCTGGGACTGGACGCCAAGTCTGAGACGCAGTATCCCATGCTAAGTCGGTCGCAAGCAACTGGCCTTGGTCATGCATCGCTTGCAGAACGCTCAATGAGTATGGGCCGAGTTGCTCTCCATTTCGATGTAGATAAGTTTCCATGTACGTCAAAAAATTTAACCAACCACCTTATTTTTTCGCCAACTCCACTTTAATTTGCAAAATCATTTTCTCCAACTGCCGACCGTATTTCACGTAGCTGTCGTAAATAATTTTGTCGTCGGCTTTCACGGAGGCGTCGTGGAAAACGACGGCGACGTGCGGCTCAATGGAAATTCCCGCGTCGTAGCCGCGCGAAAATGCGTCTTTCAAAATATCGCGCACGCGCCCCTGCCCTTCGCCGGGATAATTGTAATCCGCATCGTTCTTCGCAGGATTCCAGGTCGCGTCCTTGACGTGAATGTGCGCGGTGTGATCGCGCAGGTGCGTCCAGAATTCCCACGGATCTTGTTTGCTCCACGGTTTTGATTTCATGCGGTCGGCGTTGAAAATCGGATTCGCCGTGTCGAAAACCCATTTCAATCCGGGACATTTTTCCAGCAATTCAAGTCCGTGCTGCCAACTCATGCCGCCGTAGTTCATGCAATTTTCGTGAACGGGTTGAATGCCGGCATCGAGAAACATTTTCGTCACGTCGCGAATGCGTTCAAAAACCACGGCGGGCGTTTTGTCTTCGTCGTCCTTCGGCTTGAAACTCATGATGCGCACGAATTTCGTGCCGAGCTTGTGCATGCGCGGAACGCAACGCTTCACTTCACCAGCCGTGACATCCCACGGCGTGTCCACCGTCTTGGCCCAGTTCGCAATCGCGGAACCGAACGCGTAAACGCTGATTCCGTTCGCCTGCAATTTCTCGACGCAGATGTTGAACGCTTCGTCGGGAATGTCGTGGAAATTTCCTTTCGGAAAACCGGGCACTTCGGCAAAACGCATCTCGAGATGTTTCCAGCCGAGTTCTTTGGTTGCTTTGATCTGCGCGTCGATATTCGCGCCCGCTTCGTCTCCAATTCCTGTGAGTGTCATAATTTATCTTGGTAGGGACGCGTTCCACCGCGATCCCATATTTTTCAGACGAATATTTGGGACGAGGTGGAACTCGTCCCTACCGTGTTCGGTTAACGATTTTCCGCAAATGATTTGCTGAAATCTTCGCCCACCGCCGTTTTCACCACTTTTTTCTCGAACTTCGATTCCGCAATGAGTTGGTTCAATTTCTTTTCGTAAGCGGCGGCGTCGAGCGGAATCTCGACGGTTTCACCAATGAGCGATGAATAGAGAATCGCGTTCGCCAATTCGACCGACCAAACGCCTTCTTCGGCGGGCGCAATCAACGGTGTGCCATCGAGAATCGCATCCACAAAATTTTGCGTGATGTCTTCGTGTTTGCCGCCGGTGGATTCCAATGGGATTTCCACGTTCCAGATTTCCGGTTTGGCAAAGCCAGCTTTCGCGGACTTGCTGAATTGCAACATGGAAACTTCGTTGCGCGTGAAAGTGAGTTTGCCGTGTTCGACGACAATTTTTCCGCGCTCACCGGCGATCTCCAAACGGTTCGTGCCGGGCGCTTCACCAGTCGAAGTAACGAACGAACCAGTTGCGCCGCTCGCGTATTCGAGATACGCGGTGACGTTATCTTCAACTTCGATGTCGTGATATTGACCAAGCTGGCAGAAGCCGCGCACTTTATTTGGCCGACCGCAGAGCCACTGCAGAATGTCGAGATTATGCGGGCATTGATTCAACAGCACACCGCCGCCCTCGCCCTTCCATGTCGCACGCCAACCGCCGCTCGCGTAATACGCTTCAGTGCGAAACCAATCAGTCACGATCCAATTGGTGCGGACAATTTTTCCAAGCTCGCCACCGTCGATGAGCGCTTTGATTTTTTTCCAGCGCGCTTCGGTGCGGGATTGGAACATCGCGGCGAAGATAATTTTAGGATCGTTATGCGCTGCAATCAGCCGATCACAATCTGCTTTGTGAACGGAAATCGGTTTCTCTACGAGAACGTGAATTCCGTTTTGCAGCGCGTCGATACCAATGGTGGTGTGGAGAAAATGCGGCGTGGCGATAATGACCGCATCGATCTCCCCGGAACGAATCATCGCCTCGCCGCTCTCAAAAGTTTTGAGTTGTTTGAAAGATTCGAGATTTGCCGTGAACGCATCGCTGACGGCCGTCAGCACGCAACGATTGATTTTATTTCCGAGCAAATAATTCGCATGGTATTTGCCCATGTTGCCCATGCCGACGATTCCGATGCGTGCTTGTTTCATGTTTTTAGAAATTGTTCCCATGATTATCTGTTGAGGGTTAAAAGGCTTTCAAGGAGATTCTCGGAAAGGACAGATCATTTGCCGAACGAGCCTGTTGAACAACTCTGATAACCAAATTGCTGCTTCTACTCAACAACGCCGCTGAAGCCACCGCAATCCAACCGCTTCGCGCTCCTCTGATTATTAAAACGTGAGACAGTCCGATTCGAATCGGAATCATTTTTTTAAAAATGCGCTATTTCCAAAGCCAGGTGATCAGCGGCGCAATGGCGAGACTGGGGAGATAGTCGGTGAGTTCAATTTTCTTTAAATTTAAAATAATCAGTGCCACGCAGAAAATCAGGAGGCCGTTTGTGGCGAGAATAGAATCAACTAAGCCGCGCTGTTCAAGCATCGGCGCAAGTGATCTGATAAACAGAAATATTGTTCCCTGAAACGCTACGACCGGAATTGCAGCCAACAGCACGCCCCAACCAAACACTGAGACAAACGCGAACGCTGCCAATCCATCCATGATCGCTTTGACCACAAACGCTGGCGCAAATCCGTTCAGCCCTTCGTGAACTGATGCAAAAAACGCCAGCGGACTTGCGCATGACAACAGCGCGCAAACCACAAACCCGTCGCTGAATTTCTTACCGGAATTACTTTCAGCCATTTTCGAAGTCGCGTATCGCCCAATGGAATTGGAAAGCTTCTGAAGATGCAGCAACTTCCCAATCAGTTTTCCAAGGCTCATTGAAATCAAAACAATGAGAAGCTGCTTGAAAAAAGCTCCGATGCTGCCGTTGAGATTTTGCCAGGTGAGTTGCAGCCCAAGAAAAACGGTCGACGCGCCCATCGCGACTTTAAACAAAGATTCATTCGCGGCGGTGAGAGGCTTTTTCCTCGTCAACCCGACGATTCCACCGACCACAATTCCAAGTGCATTGATTCCAACGCCGATCATTGACGTGAATCAAACAATGGGCAGGTTGAAGTTCAAAGGGAAAAAATCCTGTTCACGAGCGGCAAAAGAGAATTTCACGCCTCAATTCGAGATTGCTGAAAATCGAATTCTTTCTAGCATCCGCGGCAACGCACTTAGAAATATGCCCGCCTTTCCCAAACCCAAATTCGTTTTCGATTATGATCTCGCATCGGAAATCAAAGCGTTGCGCGATTACCCGAAGGCGAAACCAGATAGAAAGATTCCGGCAAGATCCGCCACGCGTTTGCTGATCGCGACCTGGAACATTGCCAACCTCGGTTTGCAGGAACGTCGAGAGAATGACTACAAATTGATCGCCGAAATGTTGTCTTGGTTTGATATCGTCGCGATCCAGGAAGTGAACGACGACTTGGGCGGGTTGCGTGCGATTCAAAGATTTCTCCCGAAAAAATACCGCGTGCTTTTCTCCAACTGCGCCGGGAACAAGGAACGCATGGCGTTTGTTTTCGATAGTAGCAAAATTGTGCCGCAGGAGAAAATTGGCATCCTAACCATCCCGCCCGCAGAACAGCCCTCCATTAAACTTGAAGGCGTCGCTCAGGAATTTCGCGGGTTTGATCGCAGTCCGTTTCTTGCGGCGTTCAAAGCGGGCAAGCTGACGTTCCTGCTTGCCTGCGTTCATCTTTATTTCGGCGACGATTCGGAAAAGAAATCGATTGAGCGCCGCTGTCTCGAAGCGTATGCCGTCGGACGCTGGGCGGATTTGCGGCGCAAATCGAAAAATGCGTTCACGCCCAACATCATCGCGCTTGGCGATTTCAATTTGCCCAAAGTGGAACCGGGCAATCCGATTTACAAAGCGCTGACCAATCGCGGTCTGGAACTGCCGAAACACTCGACGCAAATCGGATCGAGCGTCACGAGCGACAATCATTATGATCAGGTCTCGTTTTTTCCCGGCGACGTGAAAGATAATTTTGTTTCAGCGGGGGTGTTTGATTTCGATGGCGCGCTCTTCCAAAAATTGTGGGATGCGAACGATCCGAAGAACAAAAAGTTTTTCGACTACATGAAATATTATATTTCCGATCACCGCATTTTGTGGGCGGAATTTAAGATTTAGATACTTCGTTGTGCTCGCGCCACAAACGCAGCAAAGAGACGCCGATAACCAATGTCATTTATTGATCTCATTTTGAATTTTGCCGGACTTCTGCTTTGGCTGAAGTGGCTGGAAAAGGACTCGGAAATTACCGGGCCGAGAATTTCGCTGGTCGGCACACTCAAGAAAACCGGCCCGCGTCATCCGCGCATTTGGTTTTTCATCGCTCTTCTCGCGTTGCTCATTACCCGTCCGATGATCTATTGGTTTCTGGGTTCCGCGTCGAACTGGGTTCCGCGACTTTGGTTCGGCGTGATTCCGCTCTCGTTTCGCAGCGACTTTTTTTGGATCAGCTTTCTGTTTTCTTTTTTAAGCTTCAGCGCCGCCCTGATGATTTTCTACACCTGCCTGCTGCTGCTTTCCATTTTAAACAATAAACGATCCGAGCCAGGTCCAATACAGAGCCTGATCCGAGAGCAGTTGGGCAAATTGGATTTGCTCCCAGCCTTTTTGAAGTTTCTTTTGCCGTGGCTGGCAATGCTGGCGTTGTGGTGTTTGTTCAACAAACCATTCGTCAATCTGGGTATTTTGCCAGCGCCGAAATCATTTCTGCACGCGGTCGAGCAAGGAGCGATCGCTGGGCTTGGCATTTATTTGACGTGGAAATATTTGATCGTTGCCATTCTTCTGCTGCATATGCTGAACAGCTATATCTACTTCGGACCTTGGGCGGTCTGGAAGTTCATCGACAACTCGGCCCAACAGTTATTGAAAGCGATTTCCTGGATCCCATTGCGATTAGGAAAAATTGATTTTGCGCCACCTCTGGCAATGGCCTTGGTCCTCGTCATAGCAAAGTACAGCAGCCGCGGATTGGTCCTGCTCTATCAACAACTTCCATTTTAGAACGCCAGAATTCCAAACCGTTTGTGCAAGTAAAAAAGAGGCATCATAACAACGGCTCTTGAGACCTAAATTGAGAACCGACCTGTTACATCATCTTCAACAGAGTATCCGCCATTTCGCTCGGCGTGACGGCGATGCCAATTCCCGCATCTTTGAACGCAGCAATTTTCGCTGCCGCAGTTCCTTTTCCGCCGCTGACAATGGCTCCGGCGTGTCCCATGCGGCGTCCGGGAGGCGCGGTGGCTCCGGCGATAAATCCTGCGACCGGTTTTTTGCAATTAGCTTTGATCCACTCGGCCGCTTCTTCTTCTGCGCTGCCGCCGATTTCGCCGATCATAATAATTCCGTGCGTTTCTGGATCATCGTTGAACATTTTAATCACGTCCAAATGCGACGTGCCGTTCACAGGATCGCCGCCGATGCCGACGCAAGTCGATTGGCCGACACCACGACAGGTGAGTTGCCAAACTGCTTCGTAAGTCAATGTGCCACTGCGCGAAACGACGCCGATGTTTCCTTTTTTGTGAATGTAACCGGGCGAAATGCCAATGCGACATCCGCCATGCGAATCTTTTCCTTCGCCGGGCGTGACGACGCCGGGACAATTCGGGCCGATGAGCCGCGTCGTTTTTCCTTCCATCGCGCGCTTCACTTTCACCATGTCGTTCACAGGAATTCCTTCGGTGATGCAAACCGCCAGCGCGAGTCCGGCATCGACGCCTTCGAGAATCGCATCAGCAGCAAACGGCGGCGGAACAAAAATCGCGGAGACGGTCGCTCCGGTTTGTTTCATCGCTTCGGCAACGGTGTCGAAGATGGGAACTTTCTTCCCGGCGTGTTCAAAGACTTGTCCGCCTTTGCCCGGCGTGACGCCTGCGACGATTTGCGAGCCGTAGTCGATGGATAGCTGCGTGTGTTTAGCGCCAAAGCTACCGGTAATGCCTTGGACGAGAACTTTGGTTTGGGGGGTAACGAGGATAGACATGATAAAATATACAATTTTGGATTTAAAATTTACGAATCACCTTAAAACAAATCTTTGTGTTTCTTTTTTTCTTCCTGAATCGCAGAAAGCAGCTTTACGGCTTCTAAATCTTTCTCCCGCCCTACAGCGGATTTTGCGGCAATCAGCGCCTCAAGACTCAAAATGCGAAATTCACCATAAGACATGGAGTGCGGAATAGACCTCTGCAAAACCTGCTCATAGTCGCCAATTCCAGCGACTGATCCGAGGCAATCTAAAATTCCTAAATCAGTATTCAGGTAAATGTTGGTCAGCCTCTCACACAAATCATCCGTCAGCTCGAGCGGTAACTTATTCGCCGTCAAACGATGGCGCGGATGCAAATCTTTTACCGCAGCTTCGATGCGCCGGAGATTTTCACCGGTAAATCTGCAACAAATGTCTAAATCAAAAGTAACTAACGACACTCCGTGCAAGACTCCACAGACGCCTCCAATGATAACGAACTCCACGTTTTGATCTTTGAGGCGCAACAACAACGCTTTGTCATTTTGCGGCATGATTTTCTCCCGCTTCTTTCAATTCAAGAATCATGTCCAACGCGCGCTGATGCTGTTCGAGCCGTTGTTCCGGCGTCATCCTCAGAGCGTCTTCGATGAGTGACATATCGAAACCATATTCCATTGCGGCGCGCCAAGCCGGACCAGCGTCGGGCGGGCAAACATATTTGCCGTTCATCTGCGCCAATGTTTCTTCGTCGATCATCACGGAAATTATTTCGCCTTCCGTTTATGAATGCAAATTGAGTTTCCATCCGGATCACAGATGAACGCCATCGTGCAAACGGGCGTGGGAAACGGCTCCATGTGAAACTTCACGTTGTGTTTCTTCAAATGCGCGATGGCATCTTCAAAATCATCGACCTCCAACCCCACGCTGCAACCATCTGAAGTTGGTTTCCAACCGGGAGCACCTGCACCGATGGAGAGCGTGCCATTGGCGATGTCGTATTCCACCCATTGCATGCCGCCGGGCTCGCCGCTGACCATCGTTGGATTTAGCCCCAATATACCTTCGTAAAAATCACGCGCTCGAACCATGTCGGTGACGGGATAACAACTGAAGGCAATCTCAAGAACTTTCATGACAGATGTTAAGCTTTTCCGACCGCAGCAACAACTTTCTGCGCTGCGTCCGCCATTGAATCACCAGTGATAAGAGCAAGGCCCGATTCCGCCAAAGTCTTTTTACCAGCGGCAACATTGTTCCCTTCGAGACGAACAACGAGCGGAATGCTCAGATGCGTTTCTTTCACTGCAGCAACAATTCCAGTGGCGATGACGTTGCAATCCATGATGCCGCCGAAAATGTTGACCAGAATTCCTTTCACGCTCGGATCGCTGAGAATGATTTTGAATGCAGCGGTTACTTGCTCTTTACTTGCGCCGCCGCCGACATCGAGGAAGTTCGCCGGGTTGCCGCCGTAATGTTGGATGATGTCCATCGTCGCCATCGCGAGGCCAGCGCCATTCACGAGACAGGCAATGGAGCCGTCGAGCTTGATGTAATTGAGATTGAACTTGCTAGCTTCGTTTTCCTGCGGCGCTTCTTCGGCGAGGTCGCGCATCTCCTGAATATTTTTATGGCGATAAAGCGCGTTGTCATCCAAACCGATTTTCGCATCGACGGCGGACAAAACTTCTTTGCCGTCATTTCCAACGATGATGCAGAGCGGATTGATTTCAACCATCGCGGCATCGGCTTCCCACCATGTTTTATAAACGCCGAGCAAAAGTTTCGCGCCGCTCGCGATCAAGTCACCTTTGAGGCCGAGAGCAGCGGCCAGTTTGCGCGCTTGATACGGCATCATGCCGACAGCGGGATCAATGGTTTCTTTGACGATTTTCTCGGGATGTTTTTCGGCAACTTCTTCGATGTCCACGCCGCCTTCGGTGCTGACCATCATGATTGGGCGAGACGAAGCACGGTCGAGGAGAACGGCGCAGTAAAATTCCTTTTTGATTTCCGGCGCGCCCGCGATGAGAAGTTTGGAAACGAGTTTGCCTTCCGGGCCGGATTGTTTCGTGACGAGAACATTGCCAAGCATCGCTTTGGCTTTTTCAAAAACGTCGTCGGCCGTTTTGCAAAGTTTCACTCCGCCTTGAAAACCGCTTTTGAAAGTCCCTTTGCCGCGTCCGCCCGCGTGGATTTGTGATTTCACAACGACGAGTTTTTCGCCTTTGGCAAAAAGTCCTTCGGCGATTTTCTTGGCGGCGTCGGGTGTGTCGCAAACTTCGCCCGGCGGAACGGCGACGCCATACTGGGCGAGAAGTTGTTTGGCTTGGTATTCGTGGATATTCATTTGTTAAAATTCTCGATGTTGGATGTTCGATGTTCAGTGTTCGATGTTATTTTCCGATGCTGGAACACCGAACATCCAACATCGAACACTGAACATCGAAAGAAAATTATCTTTGCTCAATTGGTCCCACTTTCAACCCGACGGGCCCGATATATTCGCTTTGGGGACGGATCAAACGGTTATCTTGAAGCTGTTCTAAAACGTGCGCCGTCCAACCGCTGGTGCGGGCAATCGCAAAAATGGGCGTGAACAGATCGGTCGGAATATCGAGTGAGTAATAAACCGTCGCGGAATAGAAATCGACGTTCGCGTTCAGATGTTTTTCGTTGAGCATGATTTCGGCAATGCGGTCGCTCATCTGGATCCACTTTGGTTCGCCAAGTTTTGCGCTAAGAATCTGCGCCATGCGTTTCAAATGAGGCGCGCGCGGATCAAGCGTTTTGTAAACGCGATGGCCGATGCCCATGATTTTTTTCTTTTGCGCGAGGCATTCGTGGACATAGGCATCGACCTTATCCATCGAACCAATTTCCTGGAGCATCTTGATGACGCCTTCGTTCGCGCCGCCGTGCAACGGACCTTTCAACGTGCCAATGGCAGTCGTGATCGCGGAATACATGTCGCTCAATGTCGCAATCGTCACGCGGGCGGAAAACGTTGACGCATTCATTCCATGATCCGCATGGAGGACGTAGCAGAGATCGAGCGTGTTTTCCTTTTCCGCAGACGGTTTTTCACCATCGACGAGGTAAAGGAAGTTAGCGGCTTCACCCAACGAACTATCAGGAGGCAAAAGAGATTTTCCCTGGCGCGCACGATGGAAATAAGCCATCGCAATCGGAATCCGCGCGATGATGCGAATCGCCTTTTCACGTTGCGCATCCATCGAGTCGTTATCGCATTCAGGATCGAAACAACCGAGGGCGGAAACAATCGTGCGGAGCGCGTGCATCGGCGGAGTCGTTTTCGGAAGCTTCTTGATGATGTCGATCACGCCCTGAGGAAGATCGCGTTCTTCGGCCAATTGCGCTTTGAGTCGCGCCAGCTCTTTTTTGTTCGGCAGATGACCGTAATGCAAAAGATGCACGGTCTCTTCGTAGGAAACTTTCCCCGCCAGTTCGTTGATGTTGTATCCGCAATAAATCAGTTCGCCAACGTCACCTTTGACATCGCTGAGCCGCGTGCTCGCAGCAACAATGCCTTCCAATCCTTTGCCTGCCGTCTGAGTTGAGGGTGTAGTCATGCAAAAACTTTCGTTCCGACTCGAAAAAAATGTCGGGGCAATCTAGGTAACGCATTTTGGTGCGTCAACGGTTTTCCCTTTTTTTGCATTCAACGAACAAAACTGCCTAGTTCATCTGCGATCTGGGCTACCGGAATGGAGGCCAATCCAGCTTCATTCTTTATCACTTTAATTCTGGGGTTCAGAGGACGCCAAATTTCCTCAACGGTCTCTCCCCAGAGAACCAGGCCCGGCAAATCAAGTGCGGCCGCAAGATGCGAAATTCCAGAATCATGCCCCACAAAGGCAGCGCACGTTTGTAGTTTTGCAGCAAGCTCCACCAGCGGCAGATTTTCAGCTAGTTCAAATCGTTCACGGGGCAGATTCGAAGACAACGTTTTCAACCTGTCCGCCTCGGCTTCTCCACCCACGAGCAGCACTTTCGATTCTGTTTCTTTGAGGATTCGCTCGATCAATTCAGACCACTTTTTCTCCGGCCAATTTTTTCGCACGCTGCCGCTCCCGGGATGAAGCGCTATTTGGTTTCGCGAAGGTGTGGAAGCTTTCAAGGACAAGCGAGGGACGGGATCAGCGTCGAAGATCGCGAGACGTTCCAATGGCTGGAGAAAAACCTGGGTAGCGTGCAGCTTTTCTTCCTCGTTTGGGCGATGAGGGCCGGCAATGAATTGCGCCTTGGTAGTGGAAGCAACGTTGGTTTGGAAAATTTCGTCAGGATCGTAGAGATACGAAATGATGATCGCGAAGCTGGCAAAATAATCCCGCAGCTCGTCCGAAAGCTTTCCGCCGCGCGCAAAAAAACTGGCCAGCGGACGCGCTTCAACCGATCGCACTTGTTCGACTAAACCTCCAGCGAGCGCGAGCTGAGCAATGTGAGGATAACCGAGAACTTCGCAGTGTGATTCTGGGAATTGTTGCCGGAGCGCGGAGAAAACCGGCAGCGTTAAAATAAAATCACCAATTGCTCCACCGCGAATCACTAAGATTTTTCCCCGCGACGGCATTAGCCCAAAATTAAAGTTGCCGTTCTTTGATTCCGAGTTTCTTGCGCATTTCTTTTTCGATTTGTTCCTGGCGCTTCTTTTCTCCTTCGCGAATCTCAAACTCACCTTGTTTGACACCGGACATTTTGTCTTTTTCGGTGGCGGCTACGAGCGCCGCCGCTTCCGGCGATGGCAACACCGTCGGGCGCAACATGACAATGAGTTCCACGCGATTGTTGCGTTTGGTGGTGGTACGAAACAGGGCGCCGAGCACCGGAATGTCTTTCAAATAAGGCACCCCGGATTTGCCATCGCTTTTCGTCGTGCTGATAAAACCGCCGAGAATAATCGTTTCGCGATCGCGCACGGCCACTTTGGCAGATGCGGTTCTTTCCGTCGTGGTGGGAACATCATTTCCATCAATCGTCACACTAGGCCCAAGTTGTTGAATATTCTGCTGAATATCCATAACAACCAACCCATCAGGATTAATCAATGGCAGAACATCCAGCGTGATACCGACGCGTTTTTCCTGATACTGCGAACGCGAGCTGCCGAAGTTGCCGCCGAAATCGCCAAAGGAACTTCCCGTGATGTAGGGAACCGTGTCACCAATGAACAACGTCGCGGGAACAGCGTGCGAAGTTTGAATACGTGGGCGCGACAGCACGTTCACCCGGCTATCCGTAGCGAGGGCGGTCACAGCAACATCCAGGTCATTCCCAATTTTGCCGAAGTAGCTGAAACCACCGGGCAAATTTCCGATGCTGACGGGCGATCCACCATTGGTTCCGCCGGTAATAAAGCTCGTTGGATCCAGGAAGCTTTGTCCATTATTGACACCACCAGCCACGGTCGTATCTCCGATTCGTTGCGGCTGTTGCAAATAGCTTATTCCCAAAGTTTTGGTGTCGCCCAGGGAAACTTCCATGATGATTGCCTCAATGAGCACCTGCGCCAGAACGACGTCGAGTTGGGAGATGATCGTTTTGATCATGACCATGTCCTGGTCGTTCGCAAAAATGAGCAGCGAATTCGTCCGGTCGTCCGCGATGATTTTTGCCGCGCCAAGAATTTGCAGATCCTCCGCACCTCCAGCAGCAATCCGTCCGACAATGTTGTTGAGATTTCTTTGAAACGCGCTTTGTCCGGTCGTGCCAGCTGTCCGCCCCCCCAGGGTTTGACCAGGCAACGGATTGGGTTGGCCTTGGATTCCGGTTTGTCCAGCGGCACCAGGTTGATAACCGCCCGCCGTGGTGTTCGCACCACGTGTGCTGCGGCCCACCGAGATTCCAGGACCGCTCGTGGTCAGACTGCCCAGCACACTTTGAATGTCACTCGCTAGAGCATATTTGATGGGGATGACTTCCGGTTTGATATTCAGCTCGCTGACTGTGTCGAGTTTTTCGATCACTTCCAACATGCGCTTCACGTTTTCTGAGTAATCGCGGAGAATCAACGTGTTGCTCGTCGGGATCACGATAACCGCCGCCGGATTTTTCGCGAAAGGCACAACGGCTCCCTGAACTTCCTGGGCTTGCGCATATTTCAGTTGCACAATGTGCGTCACGAACTGACCGGCTTCCTGAAGATCG
>JBBQAX010000111.1:0-12533 GCA_038316905.1 Verrucomicrobiota bacterium
TTGGATAATCCATTGATCTATCTGCGCCTGGAGCGTGCCCAGTTCGACACGGGTCGGTTCGTCGAAATACCATTCCATATCGACAATCGCGCCTGCGGGAATGGTCGTGGGCGAATCGGCGGCATACAAAATCTGGCGCAAGGCTTCCTCGTCTTTGCTGAGCGCAGTTTTGTTGTCGGCTGCTTCGAGACATTTTTGATTTATGCCCGTTAAGATTCTCCCATAAGCCTCAGCCACGTCGCGCATCGAACCGGGAATCTTCTCTGCGAACGCTTTCTCGATGAGTGGATTTAGTTTCTGCGTCGCATTGGTAAGCGATGAAATCACAGAGGCAGCTTTCGTAGAGAACTCACTCGCTGGAAGCGCAGCGTAGGCTCGCCACGGCGACCAGATCGGATCAAATGCTTTTGCCGTTCCGAGTAAGTAAGAATTCCACTGGCGAACAATGACGGGATTCACATCGTCCGCTTGAACAAACGAATAAAAAACTTCGCTGTTCAGTTTTTCAACGCTCAGAACCGAGACCAGATAATCAGTCGTTTTCGCGCGGAGTCGTTTCGATTGCTCTTCGCGTCGCGCATTGAAAGCGGATTGAAATTTCTCCTCCAGAATTTTCAATTTCTTTTCAAAATCGAGAAAGTCTTTAGCCGTTTGCGATGTCGCAGTCAGAGGAACCTGGCGTTCGTAGGCACCCGCAAAAACGCCGTAGAGCGAATAGTAATCCTTTGTCGGAATGGGATCGAATTTGTGGTCGTGACAACGCGCGCAACTCACCGTCAGCCCTTGCGTGCCGCGCATCACGACGTCGATTCGATCATCAATAATGTCGTGAACAACTCCAAGGAAACGACGTCCCAACGTGAGAAAACCCATCGCGGCAAGTGATTCGCGGTCCGCATCTGCGACTTGATCCGCGGCAATTTGCAGTTTGAGAAAGCGATCATAGGGCAGGTCGTCGTTGAGCGCGCGGATGACCCAATCGCGATATGCATACGAATGGATAAACTTCGTCTCTTCTCGACCGCTGTAAACGTAGCCTTTCGTGTCGGCAAAGCGTGCGAGATCAAGCCAGTAACGCGCCCATCGTTCGCCGTAGCGCGGCGAGGCGAGCAGCCGATCCACCGCCGTAGCGAACGCATCGGGGGATTTGTCTTTGAAAAATTTTTCGACTTCTTCAAACGTGGGCGGAAGTCCGGTGAGGTCAAACGTGGCGCGGCGAATCAAAGTTCGTTTGGCTGCGAACGGCGACGGCTGCAGTCCATTCGTTTCCAGCGTTGCCAAAATAAAGTGGTCGATAGGAGTTTGTGCCCAGCGTTTAGTTTTTACGATTGGAACGGGCGGATTCTTTGCTGGCAGAAAAGCCCAATGATTTTTCGCTGCTTCAGAAATGACGACCTGCGGTGTGGGAGCGCTGTTGGTTCGGGGATCAAACGCGCCGGAGTTTATCCACGTTACGAAATCGGCGATTTGTTGTTCGCTCAGTTTGCCTCCCGATTTTGGCGGAGGCATTTGCAGATCTTCGTTTTTGTATCCAATGGCTTCGATCAATCGACTCGCTGCAGCATTGCCGGGAACGATTGCTGGCGTGCCGGATTCGCCGCCAGTGAGCATCCCGTGTTTGCTGTCGAGGTACAGGCCGCCCTTGAGATTTTCCGCTTTGCCGCTGTGACATTTGTAGCAATGGTCGGCCAAGACTGGGCGAATTTTCGTTTCGAAAAACTCGAGTTGATCAGCGTCATTTAACGTAGGCGCGGAGTGAGAATCGAATGAGCAAACTATCGTGAGCGCAAAAAGGATGGGCGAAAGTTGCTTGCACATAAGGAATTGCGACAAAGTAGATTATCCCCGCGAAATTTGAAGGTGAATGTTCGCCGTAAACTCTTAATAAACTACTGGAGGAGCACCGCGCGATAAAATCGCTTTGTGAGATTCGTCGATTGGTTGTCGGTGAATTCCAGTTCGCCTTCGAGACTCATTTGGTTGGTGGAGAGGGGCGTCCAGCTCATCAGATTTTCAGAAACCTGGATGGCGTAATTGCGACCCGCGATCCCGCTGAGCGAAATCTGGTAGCGGCCATCGGGCAATCGCGTTCCCGTCTCAATCGCATCCACCGCGAGCAGAGTGATTTCTCCCGCAGCGAAAAGTGTGACGAGCGATGCGCCATTCGTCCCCGAAACCAGTTTGTTAATCGGCTGATCTATGAAACCAATCGGAGTCTTACTTCCATTCGTCACCGTAGGAGCGGCATCAAAAAGGACGCGCACCCATTCCACGGTTCCCTCGGGAATGGTTTGATTCATGGGAAGGGTGAGCGTGACGCCGAATTGCCCGCTCGCCGCAAGATTTGTGTTCACGGAGAAAGTGGCGCCAACCTCGCTCGACGCGATTCTCGGATTACTCAAAACGGCGGGATCAAAAAGCAAACTGAAGTTCAAGGCGTGTTCGTTTCCAACGGCTTGCATTCCGATATGGGCGCTGACCACGCCGCCGATGTGTCCCTCATGTCCATGCGCAAAAACGACGCGCGAATTATCGAGCACAATCAAGGTCGCCGGAGTGCTGGTCACTGAGCCGGACAAATTTGTAATGACTACAGTGTAACTGCCGAAGTCAGCCGGTTGAATGTCTTCGAGCATGAGTGTCTCAGTGCGCGAACCAGAAATGTTCAGGGTGTCGGCCAAGTCAATCTCTTGATGCCGCCATTGATAACTGAATGGACCGGAGCCGCTCACGGAAACGGAAAATAAAACGGTTGCTCCCGCAGGAACGTTGGTGCCGTGAGGCTGCGAAGTAATCATCGGCGGAGCGGCTACACTCCAGTTCAGTTGGGCGACCCCTTTTTTGCCGGGACCGCTATCTACCGCAATGTGATACGTCACGCCGTTGGTTGCAGAAAAAGTGACCCGGCTCCAGCCAATTTGGCCCGCGGAATTGTTATCACTTGTGACTAGCGTGAGACCATTCAGTTCCGCGCCCGTATAAATTGCCAGCAAGGTGTCGAAGCCGCTGCCAACTGTGTCGAAGGTAATCGCCTCGGTGTTGGTCGCCGTCCATGAAAACCAGATCGAATTGGTGCCGAATATTCCGGCGTGGACAGGCTCATTCGTTTGACGCGTCGCGCCACGATTACTTCCCGTGACCGAGCCTGAATTACCCGACAACAGGACGCTTTCAGCAAAGTCATCATTCCACGCAGGATTAAAATTCAGTTCGACGCGACCGCTCGTCCCAGCAGAACCATCGACGGCGATTCGATAAACCGTTCCGGCAACGGCAGAGAAAACCACTCGGCTGGCAGTGCCTTCGCCACCATCGTTGTTGCTGGCAATTGTCGTCAGTGAATTGACGCTCGTCCCCGTGTAAACGGCCATTACGGTGTTGAAACTACTTCCGTCAGTCGTGATTTCGACGTTCATGTTCGACGGAGCGGTCCACCGATACCAGATGGACCTTCCACCTGAGTTGCCAGCGTGATTCGGTTCGCCGGGTTCTTTATTCGCGTCGTTGTTGTAGCCGATGATTCCGGTCGTAACACCATCGAGCACCAGCGCGTTGGTAAACTGGTTATTCGCTGGCACGCCCAATTCGATGAGGATGCGCGCGGTGTTATTCGTTTCGTTGGATTCCAGAATTGAATTGGCGGGATCGACCACTGCTTCGAGCCAATAACGTCCGGGCGGAATGTCTGTGATATCAATCCATTGATCAGGAAGATTCGCGCCGTAAATATCAGCCCAACCGATGGAAAGACCCTGGACTAATCCGCCGGTATAATGTGCGGTGTTGGGCGTGCCGGGAAGGTTGGCGTATCGTTCCAAATCGATGATGGCAAAACTCGTTTTGTCGCCGGAAACGACAACGTTACCCACGTCCTCGTTCGACAAAACCTGGCGAAGATGGAAATTCACCCAGTTGTCGAAATGCAAATGACCGTGCCCCGGATGAAATGTGAAGTTGCCTGCGTAATGATCTGTAAACCCGCCGCCGGAATAGAAAACGCGCTGATAAACACCAGGCACCGTGGAGCTGCCGCGCAATTCCAATGGGCCGGTTCCGATATTGGGCGTCGCCGTCGAAGCGCGCAAAAGTGTGCGGCCCGGTATTTCGTTGCGGTCAAGATACCAGCCGTACAAATAGCCTTTTGCTGGATCAATCCAGACCGAGAGATCCGGAAGTAACGCCGAGCCGATTCCGTCCGCACGAATCGTGGCGATGGTGCCGGGGAGAAATGTTGAAAGAAAAAAGCTGGTCGCGAGGAGGAGTTTGCGCGCTGGAAACATCATGGTTCTATGAATTTGGTGACTTGTCTGTTTTGTCAACGAACAGAACGCCTCAATTGCAACCCCGCCAGCGCCCTATTCTGACTAAACTTTTCCCCACTCGGGATTCTCAATAAACGCGTAGCAAAGCATGTGCAGAATGTTCATCTCCACGTCTTCCGCGCGGCCATAATGCGTTTCGTTGACGATGATAATTTGATCTGCAATTTCCGCCATGCGCCCGCGTTTCGCACCGACGAGTGCGACGGTTTGCAGACCATTGTTCTTGGACCATTCGAGCGCTTTCACGCAATTCGGTGAATTTCCACTGACACTGATGGAAAGAACGACATCGCCTTTGCGCCCGTAATTTTCCAGCTGGCGAACGAAAACATCTTCGTAGGAATAGTCGTTACCGATGGCGGTCATCCAACTGACGTTGTCGTTGAGAGAGAGGACGCGAAAACGTTTGCCGACTTTATCCGAAGCGCCTTTGCCGAGGTCGGTCACGAAATGCGATGCGTTCGACGCGCTGCCACCGTTGCCGAAAACAAAAATCTGTTGGTCATCCTTGAGCGCCTGCTGAAACGTTTTGATAATCGCGGCAATGCCTTCGACGGGGACAGAATCGAGCGCAGTTTTTTGGGCGGCGATGTAATGGGAAATCCAATCGTTCATTCGGAGCGAAGTGTAAATGAGGAGTGAGGCAATTCAAGCTTCGCAAAGCGTAGTCGCGCTCGCTAAAGCGTGGCGTGGGGAAATCACCGCCACGCTCTAGCGAGCGCGGCTACGTGTTTTTGCCAGTTCCAACGCGCCGACTGGAACGGCGTCTTCGCCCAAATTCGCCAGCGAAATTTTCGGGCCGGGCGCGAAAGCTTTCATCAAAAACTTTGGCAATTGTTTTTCTACGGCAACCCGCAATGGTTCTCCCAGCAAAGACAAACCTCCGCCGAGCACGATAATTTCAGGATGAAATAAATGCGTTACGTGCGAAAGTCCGAACGCAAGATTCTCCGCAGTTTCATTTAGAATTTGCTGCGCTAAAGAATCGTTTTGTTCCAAAGCAGTTTTCAAAAAACGCGCTTCGCCGAGAGTCGCTGTGCCAACCAACCTGGACAAAAGACAATTCGGGTTTTGCGAAATAACTTCTCGAATCTTTTCATCCACGGCCCAGCCGGAACAGCGTGATTCCACCAGCGTTCCTGATTTATCCAAACGAAGATGACCGATTTCCGATTCGCCCAGTTTTGCGCCGTGATAAATTTTACTATCCATCACCAGGCCACCGCCCACACCGCTGCCGAGTGTGACGTAAAAAGCGGGATTTAAATCCTTGCCGGCACCGTGAATTGCTTCGCCAAGCGCGGCAACATTCGCGTCGTTATCCACGAAGACAGGAACGTTCGTGAGGGAATGCAGCCAGTCCGCAATTGAGAAATCCGACCAGCCTTCAACCTGGTGCGAGCAACAAATTATTCCCCTTTTCCAATCGACGGGCCCGCCGAAGCCGACGCCGATTGCGGCCGGTTGAGCTTTCGCGAGGATGTCTTTAAGTGACCTTTCGATTTGCTGCCGAATTCCATTCGCGCCCTCGTGGGCCGAAACGGAAAAGCGAAAGCGTTCGAGGATTCTCGCGGATTCATCCCCGAGAACGATCTGTAGTTTCGTTCCGCCGATTTCGATGCCGAGGAAAATTTTCATGAATCAAACCGCGAACCACACGAAATATGCGAAAGGGGAAAATGCTTTTCGCGTAGTTCGTGTATTTTGCGGTTAAAAATACTTCGGCACACCGCCAGACTTCCACTTAATATTGCAACCGATGCTTGGAATTTGATTTTCGGAAACGGGTGCTCCGGCCAGCACCGCGTCGAGGGCAGCACGCAAATCTTCTCCGGTCACAGGAACGTCATTTCCCGGACGGCTATCATCGAGTTGACCGCGATAAACGAGTTTCAAATCTTTATCGAAAAGAAAAATATCCGGCGTGCAGGCGGCGCGATACGCCTTCGCGACCGATTGAGTTTCGTCGTAAAGATAAGGGAAATTGTAACCCGCTGACTTTACTTCCTGTTTCATTTTTTCAGGGCTGTCATCGGGATAATTCTTTGCGTCGTTGGAACTGATTGCCACGATGGCAACGCCTTTTGTCAGATAATCGCGGCCAAGCTCCGCGAGTTCCGTGCGAATGTGTTTCACGTAGGGGCAATGATTGCAGATGAACAAAACGAGCAACGCGGGTGCGCCTTTGAAATTGGCGAGCGAAACGGTTTTTCCATTCGTGTCCGGCAATTGAAAATCAGGTGCCTTTGTGCCGAGTGGCAGCATGGTGGAAGGTGTCAATGCCATGTTGTGAATTTCGATTGTCAGATTTCGATTGTCGAGTGCGGATTTGTCGGAGGCAGAATAACAAATTTACAAAATTGATTTGGAGACATCAGGACCAATTTCTTTTGGAATTTTGTTAATTCTGTTAATTCTGTCCCATGTTCAAACCTGCCGATTTATTTGACCTCAGCCAAACGGAACACAGCGCGATCTTCTCCGATTGCGAAAACGCCTGGGACGCTTTGAAAATTTTGAAGGCTTACGTCGCCGCGAATCTTCGCCCGGCCCTGCACAATCGTTGCGAGGGCAAACCTTATATTGGGGACAACGTTTTCATTGGAGAAGGAACGGTGGTGGAAGAGGGCGCGATGATTAAAGGGCCGGCGATCATTGGAAAGAACTGCGAGATTCGTCACGGCGCTTACATCCGCGACAACGTGATTATCGGCGACAATTGCGTGATTGGAAATTCCAGCGAGATCAAACATTCGATTTTGTTCAACGGCTGTCAGGTGCCGCATTTCAATTATGTCGGCGATTCGATTCTCGGTCACAAAGCGCATCTCGGCGCGGGCGCGAAGATTTCTAATGTGAAACTTGTTCCGGGAAATATCTTCGTGGAAATGGAGGGCAAACCTTTTGACACCGGACTGCGAAAGTTCGGCGCGTTGCTGGGGGATTTTGCGGAGATTGGATGCAACTCCGTTTTGAACCCTGGCAGCATTATCGGCCGCAAGTCGATCATTTATCCGAATACCAATTGGCGCGATATTTTGCCGGACAACATGATTGTGAAAAACAGAGCGGCGCAAAAAATAGTGCAACGGCGATTGCGAGTAACGTGAGGCGTTATTGATCGGCTGTTTTTATGTGTGTCACTTTTATTTCTGCAACAGCGTGATCCGGCCAAAACGTAATCGCAAATCGCCCGACAATTTTTACCTGCACGGTTCGTCCAGTATGATCTTTCTCTAAAAATCGCCGAGACAATTTGGATTGCTTGCCAGAGAAGAAATGAAATCCATGACAAGGCGTCGTTGTCATAGCGTAACTTGAGGGTGTAGGAAATCAGATCGGCCTGCTCACGACTCGTCAACGAAGCGACCTCACGTTTAAGCTGCTCCAAACTCATGGAAGCAGTGTAATTTCACGACGTGATTGTGCAAGCAGGCAAAATCCGGTTTGATTTCGCCTCGAAGATTAAATGATTTCCATCATCGAACAACAACCGGCCGGTTCCGGCGTCGATTTGGTCAAGCAAGTCGAAGAGATTTTTTCGGCAAGCGGCATTCTGTCGAAGGCGAAGAATTTTGAATTTCGTCCCGAGCAACAGCAGATGGCGGTCGCCGTGGCGCGCGCGCTGGAAACGAGAGAACATCTGGTCGCCGAAGCGGGAACAGGCGTTGGCAAAAGCCTGGCGTATTTGATTCCCTCCATTTTGTTCGCGGTCGCGAATGGAAAAAAGGCGGTTGTTTCCACGCACACCATCAATTTGCAGGAGCAACTTGTCGAAAAAGATTTGCCGATGCTCGAAGCGGTTCTCGCGCAACTTCCCACTCCGGTAAAGTTCAGTTTCACGATGTTGAAAGGCCGCCAAAATTATCTTTGCACGCGGCGTTTGCACAAAGCGATGCACCAGGCCGACAACCTTTTTACGTCGCCAGAGATTGAGGAGTTGAAGCGGATTTACGAATGGTCGTTGAAAACCGAAGACGGCAGTTTGTCGGACTTTGAAATCGAACCGGACCAGAAAGTCTGGTCGCAGGTTTGTTCTGAGCGCGGACTTTGCACACCAAAACTTTGTGGACATCAATCGGACTTTGCAAAAACGGCGAGTAATCGTCCCTGTTTCTTCCAACGGACGCGAAGCCGGATTCTTTCCTGCGATGTTCTGGTTTTGAATCACACGTTATTTTTCATGAACCTCGGCGGCGTGGATGAAGAGGTCGAAGGCGGCGTGCTTTTTAAAAATGATTTCGTGATTTTTGACGAAGCGCACACGGTGGAAAATGTGGCCTCGCGGCACATCGGCTTGAGCGTTTCCAGCGGTCAAATGCGTTATTCGCTGCAACGATTATGGAATCCACGCACGGAAAAAGGTTTGCTCGCCACGCTGCGAAAAGGTTCTGCGGTAAAGTTGGTCGCCGACTTGATTGCTCAAATTGACCAGTTTTTTTCTGCCGTCGAGGAAGCGTGCGAAAACCTGGTTGCTACGCAGAAGAAAAACTACGCCGCAGCCGATGCCCGACCTGCTAAAGAACGCTTCAACAAAGAGCGGAGTTGGACTGAACTGCGCATCCGTCAGCACGATTTGGTGGAGGACAATGTGACGTTGCCGATCCAGCGATTGCGCGAAGCGATCAGCGACTTGATCAAGACCAGTGAGGACAGCGACACCGGCCAGGAATTGATGGAGTGCAATCGGCGGCTCGCGGAATTGCGAAATGAAGTCGCGACTTTCCTCAGCCAAAGCGAAGAGGAACACGTTTATTGGGTTGAACGCTCTGGCAAGACGCAGAGAAATCTCGCGTTAAATGCCGCGCCGGTGAATGTCGCTGAATTTCTGCGCCTACGACTTTTTGGTTCTGATACGTCCGTGATCATGACGAGCGCAACGCTGGCGATTGATTCCAAGCCGACCAAAGTTGAAGAGAAACCCGGATGGGTGGAGAATCGCAAGGCGCAGATCACGAATCGCAAATCCGGTTTGAATTATTTTGCAAGGCAGGTTGGCGCGGAAAAAGCGACGTTGCTTCAAGTGGGTTCGCCGTTCGATTACGAGCGGCAAATGAGGTTGTTTGTTGCTGGAAAAATGCCGGATCCGCGCGAATCAGGTTATGAAGACGCGTTGATCAAATGGATTGAACATTTCCTGCGAATGACCCACGGGAAAGCGTTCGTGCTGTTCACAAATTTCAAATTAATGCAGCAGGTTGCGGAGCGAATGCAGCCCTTCTTCTCCGAGTTGCGCCTCGAAGTATTTGTGCAAGGCACCGGCACGCCGCGCTCACTGATGCTGGATAAATTTAAAGCCGATGTGGATTCGGTTCTCTTTGGCACGGATAGCTTCTGGCAAGGCGTCGATGTTCCCGGCGAGGCTTTGTCCAATGTCATTATCACGCGATTACCATTTGCTGTTCCCGATCATCCGCTGATTGAAGCGAAGATCGAAAACATCGAAGCGCACGGCGGAAATTCCTTCATGGATTTTTCCTTGCCGGAAGCCATTTTAAAATTCCGTCAGGGCGTGGGCCGGTTGATTCGCACGAAAAACGACAAAGGAATTGTGGTCGTGCTGGATAACCGGGTTCTCGCAAAAAAATATGGGCAATCGTTTCTTGATGCGTTGCCCAAGTGTCCGCTGGAAATCGTTTAATTTTCGGTCACTCCAAAAGTAGGGTTGTTACGCATATGCCTGAGAGCGCAATCGGTTCAGAACCCCCTTGTTAATTCTCTGGCGCTCCTTGAAACTCTATCCATGGGTGAAATTGTTAAATTTGTTCATAACGGCGCAGGGAAAATCACGCCGCAGATGTTGAGGGGCATTCACAAAAAGCTTCCGATGCTTAAACTGGAGTTTGCGGACCTACAAGATTCCCAATATCCGAACCTGGCTGGACAGCTTAGCTTCTTGGCGAATGTGATCGAAGATTTTGCCGAAGGCGAAGCAGACGATATTCCCTATGTGACCATCGCCAGTGCTGCGTTCGCGTTGGTTTATGCGCATCGCCAAACGGATTTGATTCCCGACACGATTCCTGAGTTCGGTCATGCGGATGACTCAGCGGTCGTGCGCGCGGTTTTGATCGAGCATGAAAAGGTTTTGGCGGATTACGCTGCGAAACAGGGCAGGATCTGGGAGCCAATCACGGAACCGTAAAACACATTGCTTCTTCCGTTTCACTAACCACATCGTGGCATTGCGGCGACGAATATTGACACCATAGCGGAATTGCCCGTTAACTTGCGCATCGCATTTTGAAACAAGATCCTGTGTCGCCACCCTCCTATAATTTACCCAAATACTTTCACATCAGTCGCGAGATCATTTCCATGATCCAGCATGGCGAAATGTCGCCAGGCACGCTCGTTCCGTCCGAAAACGAAATCATTGAGAAATTTAAGGTCAGCAACACGACCGCGCGCAAAGCCCTTCATGAATTGGAAAAAGCCGGCTGGGTGACGCGAGTGAAAGGAAAAGGAACGTTTGTTCGCAACAACACCGTGCAACGTTCCGTGAACCGGATTTTTGGTTTTACGAAAAACATGATCGAAGCTGGTCGCAAACCCAGCACCCAGTTGATCGGATTTCACCTTCGCGACGGAGGTCACACCCGGACGATCAATGGGCGTGAATGCACGTTGCAAGGTCGGTATTGTGAGATCGAACGCATTCGTTTTGCCGACGGCGTGCCGATGATGAAGGAGACACGCTACATTTCCCTGGGTCTTTGCCCGGATATTCATCGCAAAAACCTGGAGCATTCGCTCTTCGAAATCTACGAAAAGCATTACGGAATCAGGATGTTGGAGTTCGATCAAATGTTGAGCACCGTTCTATTAGAAGGCGATTGGCTCAACGTTTTCCAACTGGAGAAACCGATTCCGGCTTTCCGCGTCGAAGGCGTCACTTTCTGCGGGAAGGATCTGATTCTGGAAATCGAAGACGCTTACTATCGCGGCGACATCTATCGATTTTCCGCCAAAGCCACCCGTTGAACTGATCTGGATTTTCAGACTAACCCGCTCAAAAAAGAAGTCCATTTACCCGGTTAACGCACCAACTGCAGGAGCGTGATGATTGTCCCTTGCTGCGATTGCTCTGATTTAATAATGATTCCTCCATGAAAACCACGCTGCTTTCCATTTTATTCGTCGGCATGGCATTTGGAATTCTAACGCATCAAGCTGAGGGACGTTCCTTCAATGTCTTGTTCATCGCGGCGGACGATCTGAACAATCAACTCGGATGCTACGGCGATCCATTAGTTAAATCCCCGAACATCGATCGCCTGGCGAAAAGCGGCGTTCGTTTTGATCGAGCCTACAATCAATTTCCGCTGTGCAATCCGAGCCGCGTTTCGTTGCTCACCGGATTGCGTCCCGACACCACCAAAGTCTGGAATTTGGAAACCGATTTTCGCACCACGATTCCAAAAGCGGTGACACTTCCACAAATGTTTAAAAACAACGGCTACTACGTCGCCCGCGTTGGAAAAATCTTTCATTATGGCGTCCCCCGACAAATTGGAAGTGGCGGGATGGACGACGCGCTTTCATGGGATTACGCGATCAATCCGCGCGGTTACGACAAAGAAGAAGTTGAAAAAGATGTCATCAATTTAACGCCGAATCTGAAAGGCCTCGGTTTTGCGATGGCGTATCTTGCCACCAAAAATAAGACCGCTCCGCACACCGACGAAATCACCACAGCCGAGACGATTCAGCTTCTGGAGAAGAAAAAGGACAAACCCTTTTTCATCGCCGCTGGATATTTTCGCCCACACGTTCCGGAGATTGCGCCGCAGAAATATTTCGATCTTTACCCTCTGGAAAAGGTCACTTTGCCGGATGAACCCGCTGAACATTTGAAAGCGATTCCTGAAGCCGCATTGAACATCAAACCGCACAATTACGGAATCGCTTCTGAAAAATTGCGCGAATTTAAACGCGCCTATTTCGCCAGCGTTTCGTTTCTCGACGAACAGGTTGGCCAACTGCTCGACGCTTTGAAGCGCCTGAAACTCGATCAAAATACCATCGTCGTTTTTTGGAGCGATCACGGTTTCCTGTTGGGCGAACATGGCCAATGGCAAAAGCAATTGCTGTTTGAAGAATCGGCTCGCGTGCCGCTGATTATTTTTTTACCGGACGCAAAAGGAAACGGGCAAGTGAGCGGGCGCACCGTGGAGTTGCTCGATATTTATCCGACGCTGGCCGAACTTT
>JBBQAX010000112.1:0-12489 GCA_038316905.1 Verrucomicrobiota bacterium
CGATTATCACCATCCTTGGTGCCTTGATGTTGCCAGCAATTTCGCGGGCGCGTTTGAAAGCGGATCGCGTCAAATGCGTCAGCAACCTCAAACAGATCGGAGCAGGCTTTCATCTTTTCGCCAACGATCATCAAGGGCGTTTGCCGATGGAAGTTTCCATCCGTGAGGGCGGCTCTCTGGAATGGGTGCGAGGCGGGAATGCTTTCAAACATTTTCAAGCGCTCTCCACTGAATTGGGTCATCCAAAAATTCTGAATTGCCCAACCGACTCTCGTTCCGCCGCGAGCAACTGGAGCAGTTTGGCCAATTCCAATCTCAGCTATTTTGTGTCTTTGGAGCCGAAGTTGAACGCATCGCGAAGTTTGTTTGCCGGTGACCGAAATATTTCCCAGACGGATGTGGAGTTGAGCAACGTGCTGCAAACGACTTATGCCACGGTTCTATGGACAACCAATCTACATAGCGGGAAAGGCAATTTGCTCTTCGGCGACGGTCGGGTCGAGCAGGTGAACAATGATAAATTGCGTTTCGCGCTCGAGGTTTCCGTGAAATGAAAAAACAACGTAACCCGGGGATCGCAACGGGAATGACCCGTGTAAAAATCTTGGCTATAACCTGTGCCGCCTCGGCCGGAATCTATTTGGCAGTGCAATACGTGAGAAAGGAAGGTCTGCCACGAATTACCTGGCGAAAAGCAGAGGCCAAAAAAGTAGAGCCTGAAGCAGTGTTGGATACTGAATCTGATACGCGCCTGGCTCTCCCGAATCATCCCAGTGCCCGGCCCGATCCGACAGCGGAAGCCGCCGCAGATCCGTTCGTGCTTTTGTTTTCCAACAATGTCCAGCGGCGCGTGGAAAGCGGCAACGCATCGTCTGGAACTCCGCTGATTCGCTCGGACAAATCGAGACAGCAAAAGGTCGAGGTTCCACCGAATGCGCTTTGGTCCACCAATTCTGTAAGAAAAGGGCCGGGCGTGAAGATTGCCTATCCTTGATTTGCCCAACGGATTTTTAGGATGTTTTTTAAAGAACGCTGCGCCGGAAGGTCGGCGCAATTTTGCCGTGGGGGTACATTCCGTAAATTAAACGCAAACGAAAAAACTATGAAAATCAAAACAGCACTCTGGCTGATGTTCTTTGTCGTGGTTGTATTCCTGAGCAACAGCTCAGCTCATGGGCAAGGAATGGTAACTCTCAATAATCCCCCGGTGACTGGACAATACCGTGAGTATCAAAATTATTACGAACAGGGCATGTGGTTTCGCGTTGTCGCTCCTGCCCCTAACTCGCCATATCACTACATGTGGCAAGTTGCCAGCGGGATAACTGGCGGGACAGCCCACAACGGCACACAGCACATGAGATGGTCACGGTTTGACGAGAAAACCGACTCTGTCGTTTTCAGCATGACCAATGGTTCGGCGTTTGGACTGACCTCGGTTGACTTGGGAAATTTCGGTTCATCGGGTCAATTCTCCATCGCGATTACCTTCAATGCCTGGAAGCAGGATGGTTCGATGATCAGCGCCACATTCAACACGCCCAACAATAACTTCACCACCTTCACGACGTATAATTTCGGTTCTGCGTTTGGTTCCGGCCTGACGCGGGTTGAAATTCCCTCTCAGTTCTGGGCGATGGATAATCTAGTATTCATTCCCGAACCAAGCACTTACGCCTTGCTGGGCTTGGGTCTGTTCGCCTTGGGCGGACGAATAATCCACAAGCGGCTGGTTCGAATCCGGTGCGCACGGAATCCCGCATCCAGCCAGCCCTACTGCCGATAGACTCATTGAATGGCCAATGGTTTGCGTTCCGCCACCAAGTTTTTTTCTTCCGCAGTAAGATTGAGGAATGTTTTTTCCAGCCCGTTGTCCCCGCTTTGTTTGCGAAGTTCGTCGCTCGTTCCGACGGCGATCAATTTTCCCTGGTGAATGATGCCGATGCGATCGGCCATTTCTTCGGCAACACTGAGTTGATGGGTGGAAAGGAAAACGGTCATCCCTTTTTCGGAACGTTCTTTCAAAATGTCTTTCACGACCCGGACATTGTGCGGGTCGAGGCCCACCATCGGTTCGTCGATCACGAAGACTTCCGGGTCGTGCATGAGCGCGGAAAGAATCGCGACACGCTGCCGGGTGCCATGGGAAAGTCCTTCAATCGGCTTGTTGATGAATTCTTCGAGATTGAAACGGGGCACGAGTTCGCGACAGGACGATTGGATCTGCGTTTCGCTCATCCGAAAAAGTTGTCCCGTAAAACGGAAGAATTCCCATGGCGTTAGTTTGTCGTAGAGGAATGGGAAATCCGGAACGTAAGCAATGCGCCGCCTCGCCTCCATCGATTGCGTTTGGACGTCGAAGCCAGCGACGCGCGCCGAGCCGGAAGTGGGTTTGAGCAATCCGGCCAGAATGCGGATGGTGGTGGTTTTCCCGGCGGCATTTGGGCCGAGAACCGCGAAAAATTGTCCGCGCGGAACGGTGAGCGAAATATTATTTACCGCCACCAGTTCGCCGAAATTTTTTGTGAGATTGATGAGTTCGATCATGGGGAAGAAGAGAAAACCACGAATGAACACGAATGGACACGAATCATAAAATCAGCCGTTCCCATTCGAGCTTTGCGTGTTTGAAATTTAGAATCACACCGACTCTCAATTTCGTCATTTTTAAATAGTTCAGCATTTGACCTCGCTCGTAGTCGGCAATTTGATCAATCACTTTGGTATCCACAACGACCGATGTGTAAACAATCAGGTCTGGGGAAAACTCTCCAACCGCCACCTCTTTATAAATAATCTGGAAACGCGGTTGTTGTTGAAATGGAATGTGTCTTCTACCGAATTCCACCACCAATGCATTTTCATATGGTTTTTCGTGAAAGCCGTGTCCAATGCCATTCAGAACTTCAATCGCGCAGCTAACAACTTGAAATACTTCTTCCTTCAGCAGTAATTTATTCGTGTTCATTTGTGTCCATTCGTGGTTCAAATTTTCCTCTTCAAAAATGACTGAAGGCGTCGTTGCTCAGCACAATCTTGTCGGGTAGCTCGACCCACAATATTTCGCCAACGCGGCTGACGAAGATGAAAATATCGTAGCGTCCCAGGATCTTTGTGTGGAGGCGATAGACGCGAACTTTGGAATGGCCGAAGCGCATGGAATCATTGTTGGCCTGCCATTTCAGATTGAGCTTCGGGGCGGGCGCATTAGTCGCAGTGGAGGGAGATAATCCAAAGGTGCCGAGCGTGCCCATGACAGAAAGTGCGACTGGCCCACCCAACTCGCGCAATAGCGTCTGCGGATTCTGAAGGTCGGCAAATGTGAAGTTTTGCTCCCAGCGATCTAAAGAATCGTCGATGATAAACTTGACGGTTTGTTGGGTGGAATCGGCGTGAAGCTCCCAGGAATCCGGTCGCATGTGGGCGCGGAGAATGAACTCTTGCCAGACGCGGTTGGTGGAAAGTTTCAAAGTCAGTTCGAAGCGCAGCCGGTTGGTCGAGTTTTCTGGAGTGACATTGCCTTCCAGGTTCAACGTGTAATTTGCCGGTTTTCCGACCATGCCTTCAGGCTGGAATTTATCGGAGAAGTTTTTATTCCCTGCTTCAACGCCGATGTCCGCCGCCCATCGGCAGAAGCCAATTTTTTTTCCGTGATGATAAATTTCGAGAGCTGAGGTGTCTGGGGCGGTCAGGATTTTATCCATCACAATGCCGGCTGACACGGCGCTGCCGGTTTTCTTTTGTCCCGAGAATTCGGAGCGCCAAAGGAGGAAATTCATCGTCACCCAAAACACCGTGATCAGCAGAAGAGTGATGCGGGAGACCATGAGATCTACTGCGTCGCTCGGGGGACGCTGAGAACCTGGCCAACTTTCAGCCGACGTGGATCCACTCTCGGATTGGCGGCGAGGAAAACATTCAGCTTCACGTCATATTTGGCGGAGATAGACGTGATGGTTTCGCCAGATTTAACCACGTGGGTTCTCGGACGCTGCGGGGCTGGAGTGGAATCGCGTGGTGGAGCAGGATCGCTCGCGCGGGGTTGGGCAATCGCTATCGGTTGGGGCGCGACAGACGTGGAGGCCGGCGGCGTCGTGGCCGCAGCGGCGATTTGATTTTGCAGTGCTTCGATCTGGCGTTTTAGCAGAAGATTCTCGGCGTTCAATCGTTCAAGGTCGCGCTGGATTCCCTGGCTGACGGGCGCGAGAACTTCGGTTTTTACCAAATCCATTTTGCAGGAGCGGATGCGATCTTTGGCGCGTCCCGCGTAATCAGAATCCGGGCGAAGACGGAGATGTTGTTCGTAATGGTAAATAGCGGCGGCGTAATTTTTAACGTGTTCCTCGTTGAGCCAGCCGAGTTCAAAATGGGCGGAAGCAGAACGTGGATTGGAGATTAATGCCTTCTCGAATTGTTCGATTGCACCCTGGTAATCCTGGCTGCTGACGAGGCTTCGACCGCTCAAAAAATGGGGATCGCTTTGTTCATCCAGGCTGGTTTGCGGACTGGAATCGCAGCCGACGGCGCAGAGAAGAAAAATTAAAATAAGGCAACGCATTGCCTGAGAAATCATGCGCAAAAAGTAATTGAACCCACTGGGTTGAGCAAGAAAGCGATTGAATTCCAGCTCAAGTTGCGGGGATAAAACGTTGAAAAATCAGCGCGGCGAAAAACAGGAGGATGAAAACAAAACTGACGCCAATGTTGCCCGCGCCGACCGCCAGCCAATCGACTAACGCAATTCCGGCCAATAAAAGGGAAACGGTGAATCCGATGTTGCGTTGGGGCGTCCAGAATGTGTGGCGCACGGCCCAAAGAATCCACGCCAGCAGGGCGGCGGAAATCGCGAAGGCAGCTTGCCGATGGCCGGCGTCATTGATCAGCAAGGCAAGGACGATTGGCGCGGCCAGAAGATAGGACGGCCAGTTTTTCAACGCGTTGCGATTGGTTTCGTTTCGCGCCAAATAACTTAAGCCGATGATGTAAATGGCCAGGGCAAACGCGCTCCAAATCGAGGCTCCAGTCACGCCGTTGAGGGAGGCCGATGCCGCGACGAGATAAAGCAGCAGGCGACATATCGCCATGATGACGGGAGAAATTGAAACTGCTTTATGAATGGCGTCGTAAACGAGAATGGCGATCACCAGAAGGATCGTGAGGACCGCAGTCGCCCAACTCATCCAGAGCAGGGTGAGCGCTCCAAAGCCGAGGAGAATAGATCCGCTCCACCAGACTTCCTTCTCGGCCACGGCACCCGTTGGAATTGGGCGTAAGCGACGATGCTGCCGATCAAAATCGGCATCGAACGCGTCATTGAGAAACATTCCGCCGGTATAAAGAAAAGTTGCACCAATGCAGAGCCAGAGAAATTTCACCCAATCGCCACCGCCACCCAGTAGCCAACCAGCCAGACAATTCGACCAGACCGTGGGCAGATTCGAGGCGCGAGCCAGCACCAGGACTGTTCGCAAAGGATTAGGTTGGCGCGCACCGATCATTTCGAAATCAGGAAAGCAGGAAAGAATTGAAGCTCCAAGCCCAGAGAAATTTCAGCCGGGATTCAGGCCAGTTGTCGTTGCCGCAATTGCTGCAAAGTCCATTCGTATTCGGCGACGAGTTGATCGACGACGTTGCGGTTCTTCATTTCGCCCGGCATCACTTCCCAAGTGTAGGTTTCCATTTCGAGGTGCGAACAAAGGTTCGGGTTTTGCGCGAGAATATCCAGCGTCCCGAGCAAATGGTCGGTGGTGTTCCCAAACAGTTCAGTCGCTGGACTGTGCAATGGAATGTGAAAATGTATTCTCCATTCTTCACCTTTTTCCTGCGCAAGCGCATCGGGCAAATCTTTGAACCGCGTTAGTCGATGATCTCCATCGCGCGAAACGACCTGGTGCAAATAAACATCGTCAGTAAACGAATTGAGCGCCATGCGAACTTCAGCGGTCGGAACAACCTTCAACGCTGAACTTAAATGGAGTTTGCTGATTTTGATTTGATGCTGTTGCAGATTTTTAATGGCGACGTGCGGATCTTCGAATTCCACCGCGAGATGGCAGGTATCGTAATTGACGCCGAGATATGCAAATAACCGGGGATCGTTGTCGTGCTCCGCGCGGAGACGATCAAAAAACTGAACGGTTTCGCTGCTGGTTTCGAGCAGGCAAAGCGGCTCCGGTTCCAGGCCGAGATGCATTTTGCGACCAGTCTGTTCGCAGACCCGCGCGATGTGTTCGACGCAACGGAAAACATTGTCGCGAATGGTCTTCCGCTGGTCCGGAGTCGAGATGAATTCTTTAAACGAACCTGGAACCGTGCTGACGCTTCCTTCCACTCCCGGCGGCACTAGTTGCGCCAGCAGATCGAAAAGCCGATTCGTGTACGCCACTCGCTCCGAGGAAGTCCAATCCGGCGAATAAACTTTTTCTTTGACTGGCCTGCCATGAAAACGTCCGAAGGGAAATCCGTTGATCGTGAAAATGTAACAATGATTTGCCTCAAGCCATTTGCGGAACGCGCTCAATGTCGCGGGATGACTTAATTCAAAAGAAGCGCGGTCACTCAGGCGCAAACCAATCGCGTACGGTTCGGTCGGGCAAACGCGATCGCGCACCGCCAGCGTGTATTGCTGGAGCGCTGCAAAGGTTTCTGTCCAATTCTCGCCGCGATGAATGTTCGTGCAGTAGGCGAGGTGAAGACCGTGTTTCAATTTCACACCTCGAATTGAACAGCAAAGCCTTCACAGCGGCAAGGACACGGCGGAAAAAACACATTTTTTTGCGTTCACTTGAAAGCGGAATCTGGTAATTATCCAAGTTCAGAAAAAGCTCAATGCAAACAGATCGACTTCAATTACAACGTTTTGAAATCAAGTATCTGGTAACTGAATCGGTTGCTCTGGCCGCACGGGATTTCGTGCGTTCTTATTTGGCGATGGATGAATTTGGCGCAACCTTTCCGCAGTTTTCTTATCCGGTTCACAGTCTTTATCTGGACTCCAACGACCTGGTTTTTTATCGGCAAACCATCAATGGAGATAAGAACCGTTTCAAATTGAGAGTTCGGTTTTACGACGATAAACCGAACACGCCTGTCTTTCTGGAAATCAAACAACGCACCAACAACACTATTTCCAAACAGCGTTGCGCGATTCATCAGGCAGCCATCGCGCAAGTTTTGGCAGGACAGTTTCCAGAAGCAAAATTAATCGTGGCGAAGAATCCCAATCACTTGTTTTCGCTCCAGGCTTTCATCCAAATGATGTTGATGAATCAGGCCAAACCGACGGCGCACGTCTCCTATGTCCGGGAAGCCTGGATTAGTCAGGCTGACAATTCAGTGCGCGTTACCATGGATCGCTCGGTGCGGTTTGAGACTGAACCGGAGCCTTGCATTTCCACCGAAATGAAAAAACCGATTTCCGTCTTTGGATCGCAGGTTGTTTTGGAACTTAAATTTACCACGCGCTTTCCTGATTGGTTTAAGGAATTCGTTCGCGTGTTTAATCTCACGCAGTGTTCGGCTGCTAAATATGCGGAAGGCGTGGTGATTTTTGGCGAAGATCGGACGAAGATGGAAACCTACCATTCCCCCAGCCGAAAGATCGTTACGAAGAAAACGTTGAACGATTCACTCCAGGAGGAAATGACGTGACCGAATGGCTGATCAGCGGCGAATACGGGACGACGCCGTTGGATATAAAAACCATGTTGTTGAGCCTTCTGCTGGCGTTTCTCGCCGGGCAGTTGCTCGCCTGGGTTTACATGCTTACACATTCGGGAATCTCGTATTCACGCTCCTTCGTTAATTCGCTCATCATCATTCCGGTGATTGTCTCAATGGTCATGCTCGTCCTCTCCAACAACCTCGTGACCGCGTTTGGTCTGATGGCGGTTTTTGCGATTGTCCGTTTTCGAAATGTTCTGCGCGACACCATGGATACGACTTACATTTTGTCCGTCATCGTAGTGGGGATGGCCTCAGGCACGCAGAAATATTCCAGCGCCGTCATCGGTGCGCTCCTGGCTTCAACCATTTTGGTTTATCTATGGTACACCTCATTTGGAACCCGGCATCGATATGACGTCCTGCTCAATCTGCATTGGTCTCGATCGAATGCTGAACTCAACGATTTGATCTCCTTGCTCAAACGTCACAGCTTGAAAACGCATTTGGCCAGCCAGCGTTCTCACGACGCGGTGCAGGGAATGGATCTTTCGTATCGGCTGTTGTTACGCGACCCAAATCGCGCGGATGAATTGTTGAAGGAGGTGCGTTCCTTGGAAGGCGCGTCGCATATCATGAGCATCAAAAGTGGAGACGAATCCGAAGTGTAATGGAAAAATTACCTCCCATTCCTATTAGGGCAGGGCATCGCTGGCGCGAGTTTCGGATCAGATATATTCCCGCGCTCACATTTCTCATTGCTTTGGTTTCAGTCGTTTTCATCTGGAGAGATCACGTCGCCGCGCCTTCCTATGTCGGCGAAGTAGAAACCGTTCGCGCAAACGTCATCAGCACCTTGCCCGGTCTTCTCGTCGAGTTGAGCGTGGATCGATTTGATAAAGTGACCAAAGGCCAGGTGATTGGAAAAGTTTACCCCGCTGACCCGGAACTTTTGAAGTCGTCATTGGCCGCGATTGAGATCGAGTTGCGCATGCTTCAAAACCGCGTCGCGCTGGATGAAGAACGCAACGATCTCAACAACGAACAGATTCGGCTCGATTGGTTGAACCAACGCGTCGATCTGGCAACTGCGAAGGTGAATTTGGAGTTTGCTGAAAGTGAATTCCGTCGGGTGACAACGTTGCATAAAGAAAAAATTCTTTCCCTCAGTGAGTTTGAATTAGCCAAAAATCTTTTTGACGCTCGCCAGGAAGAAGTCACCGAAAAAGCCAAAGTGGTTGCTGAAATGGAAAAGCGTTTGCAGGTGATGAACGAAGCGGAAAAATCCCGAGGCGGCCGGACCAATAGTTCTCTGACCGAAGCGATTGCCGGACAGGAAGCGCAGCTACTTTTAGCTGAGGGGCCTATTACGCTCACTTCCCCGATCGATGGAATTGTCAGCACGATTAACCATCGCGCTGGGGAAAGAGTCATGGACGGCCTGCCCATCGTCACCATCACGTCCTCGCAAGCAAATCGCATTTTTGCTTTTGCGCGCCAACCTTTGCAGGTCATTCCTAAAGTGGGTGATCGCGTGCAAGTCCGCACCCGGGGCAGTCCGCGCAAAACCGCAATCGGCAACGTCCTTCACGTTAGTTCAGGAGTGGAGATGATGGCCGCACCGCTTAACAGCAATGGCAAAGATGGTTTGATCGAACTGAACAGTGTGTTGGGCAACTCCATTGAACGCGGCCTTCCGTTCTCCGTCAGCATGCCGGAGGGATTATCGATTTATCCCGGAGAAGCCGTTGATTTGATTGTGCTTCGCTGACGCGATTCAGCTTCTTCGGTTTCTTTCCAATAGATGAAGAGTGGTTTAGCATCACTCAATGAAGGTAACAGGGGATCTCTTTATCAAAGCAGTCCAGGCGAGCAATAACGGGATAGTCATCACAGACATGAATCTGCCCGACCAACCTTTGATCTATGTGAACCCTTCTTTTGAACGAATGACTGGTTATTCTGCTGAAGAATGCCTCGGAAAGAATTGTCGCTTCCTGCAAGGGACGGATCGCGATCAATCGAGTGTTCACATCATCCGCGACGCCGTTCAGTTGGGTCGTTCCTGCCGCGTAGTTCTGAAGAATTTCCGAAAGGATGGAACTTTCTTTTACAACGAGCTTTATCTTTCGCCAATTTATGACGAGGCAGGACGAGCCACGCATTTCATCGGAATTCAAAATGATGTCACCGCACAAAAGACAGCGGAAAATCTGCTGCAACGCGCTTACGAAGAATTAAGCAAAAGCGCAGCCTCGGGTGAACGGGAACTTCAAGAGTTGACGATTGAAATCCAAAAACAACTTGAGCTTAGCGCCACGTTGGAATTGGCCAGCATCGAATACCAGAAGAAGTTTCTGCAACTTCAACGACTCGAAGGCATCGGTAGTCTCGCGGGTGGAATTGCACACGACTTGAACAACGTTTTATCACCCATTTTGATGGGGGCAGACATTCTCAAAGCCACGACCAACGAAGAGCAGAAGAAAAAGCTGCTGACGATTATTGAAACGAGCGCGCAACGCGGCGTGGCCATGGTGCAGCAGCTTCTTAATTATGGACGTGGAGTGAATGAAAAATCGCAAGTCTCACTTTACAAACTGCTGCAGGAAATCGAAGCACTTTTGAGCAGCAGTTTTCCTCCGCATATTAGATTGGAATTCGTTCTCGACGAGTCCGCCCCGCTGATTTTCGGAAATTCGACTCAAATTTATCAATCAATCATTAATCTTTGCGTCAATGCGCGCGACGCCATGCCGGAAGCGGGTACGTTGCGAGTGACGCTTTGCTGCAAAACGTTTCAGAAATTGAGGGAACCGGAGCGATTCCAATCGGTAATTACGGTATCATCCAAGTTAAAGATTCCGGGACAGGTATTCCGGAAGCACTGCGCCAGAAAATTTTCGAGCCGTTTTTCACTACGAAAGCGCAAAACAAGGGGACTGGCCTCGGACTCTCCACGGTTCGAAAAATTGTGGAAGAACACAAAGGAGTTTTAACGCTGGAAACGGAACCGGGAAAGGGGAGTGAATTCACGCTCTATTTCCCTGAAAGTCCACGGCAAGCCGTTGTTTAAGTGAATACTTTCCGGGAATAAGACCAGATTCAGATTTTGAATTTCTCCGTTTGGCTTAAAAACTTCAGCGGATTTTGATAAATCACTTTGTCGATGAGGTCAGCGGTGTGTCCGCGCTTTTTCATTTCCAGCGCGGTGCGCGGAACCGCCAGTGGAACGCTCACACCCCAATCACACGCGCTGTTCATCCAGATGTTTTCGTTGCCGTAAACTTCCAGCATGTCGATGGCGCGCGCTGGCGTGCATTTCGACTCAGGATAAAGTGTCATGCCCGCCCAGAAACCGGCGTCGAGCACCAGTTGAATCGTATGTTCTTCGACATGATCGATGATGACGCGTTCGGGTTTAATGCGTTTGTCACTTTTCAACGCGTCGATGATGAGCTTGGTTCCTTTAAACTTATCTTCGAGATGCGGCGTGTGAACGAGAATGAGTTGTTCATGCTGCGCCGCGACGTCGATGTGCATTTCCAAAACTTTTAATTCGTTGCGCGAATTTTTGTTCAGCCCAATTTCGCCGATGCCGAGCACGTTTGGCTTATCAATAAATTCTGGAATGAGCGCGATGACTTCCTGCGCAAGTTTGACGTCTTCGGATTCTTTCGGATTGATGCAGAGCCAGCAGAAATGCGGGATGCCAAATTTCGCGGCGCGTTTCGGTTCGTGTTCCGTGAGTTGGCAGAAATAATCGTAAAAGCCATCGGCGGAACTGCGATCAAACCCCGCCCAAAACGCCGGTTCGCAAACGCAGGCGCAACCCGCCGTCGCCATATCGACATAATCATCCGTCGTGCGACTGACCATGTGTCCGTGTGGTTCGATGTAGCGCATTTTATAAACCTTTCACTTTCAGCCCGACGGCCTTTGCCAAGTCAGATTGTCGATTGTCGAAAGAAAAAAATTCCGTTAAACCCAAATCCAAAGCGCAAGCAACGTGGAACAAATCCGAACTGCTGACGCCAATATCCGGGTTGTGATTCTTGCTGAGTTCCTCGGCGCGGCGCAAACAGTCAATCCAATCAATTGTCTGATGAAACAGAACCGCTTCGTCCCGAAGATCCTGCTCCAGCAGTTGAATGGATGCTTTGGCTTTTTCAGCGCGGACGGCGCAACGAATGGCGTCTCTGACTTCCAACCGATGCCACGGAGTAAAAGGAAATGGGCAACGGCCTGCCGCCAACTTTTGCGCTCTGGCCGTGAATGGTTCGTTGACATAAAACGCCGTGATGAAACTGCTGTCAGCGTAGCACTTCATTCCTTGCCTTTGTTCATGCGGTGGATCTCCGCCATCTTTTCGCGGGGAATTACCTCGTCGCCGTAAATCGCTTTGAGCCGTCCCAAAATATCCGGCATTTTCGCCCGGCGCTTTTTGACCGGCGTCATTTGGTAAATGGGCTTCTCATGTTTCGTCACGGTGACGGTTTCGCCCGCCTGGACGATGGAAACAAATTGCTCGTGGTTCCGCAAAAGTTCGCGAACGGTGATTGTTTTCATGTCAAACATTATGTCTGACGCAAGCAATCCGTCAAATTATTTGGCCCAGGCTCCGGTTGCCGCTTTGGTTGTCGCTGCCGCAATCGGTTCGCTCGTCGGATCACTCAACGAAAGCAAAACACGTTTCGCGCGATCTGAATTTCCTTTTTCCAACTCCTGCAAAGCTTCGCGAAATGCTTTCATGCGAAAATCTTCGTCGCCATTCGCGCGGTCCACGCGGTCCATGAATGCCGCCAAATCGATTACCTTGGCGCGCGC
>JBBQAX010000113.1:0-12391 GCA_038316905.1 Verrucomicrobiota bacterium
ACCTGGATTGTCGATTATGTTGACGCGATGATGAACTCCCGCGTAAGAATTTTCCAACACTTATTCTTTTTTCTTCGTCCAGAAGCAAGTTACAGCAGCGGAAGTAATAGTGATTCCGCGTTCTTTTTCCTGCTCCATCCAGTCAGTGACCGTATTGCCATCATCGACGTCACCGATCTTATGAATCAGTCCGGTATAAAAAAGAATTCGCTCGGTCGTCGTGGTTTTACCAGCGTCGATGTGCGCAGCGATACCGATGTTGCGCGTACGCTCCAACGTGTATTGCCGATTCGGCGAATTGACCGGTTTATTTTCTGCTACTGCACTCATTTTGAAATCCTAAAGACTAAAACGCCCCGACGTTAATCGGGGCGCGATTTAAATTTTAACTGATTACCAACGGAAATGCGCAAAAGCTTTATTCGCCTGCGCCATCTTATGAACGTCGTCGCGTTTGCGAATTGCGTTCCCCTGCCCTTGATACGCTTCCATGATTTCCGCCGCCAGCGCTTCTTTCATCGTAATGCCTTTTCGCGCATCTGCAAAATCTACCAACCAGCGCATGGCCAAAGCGAGTTGACGGTCGCCCGGAACTTCCATCGGCACTTGATACGTCGCACCACCCACGCGGCGGGCTTTGACTTCCAAACGCGGTTTGGCGTTATCCACGGCGCGTTGTAAAATTTCGAGTGGTGTGGATTGCGGATTTTTTTCCGCGAGCTGATCGAACGCTCCATAAACAATCCTTTGCGCAAGACTTTTCTTGCCGGATTGCATGACGGTGTTCACGAGGCGTGAAACCAACGTGCTTTTATATTTGCCATCTTGAATCAATGGTCTTTTGTCTGCTTGACGACGTCTCGACATAAAAAATTATTTCTTGGCTTCTCCGGTTTTGGCCGCTTTCGGACGTTTCACTCCGTATTTGGAACGGCTCACGCGACGCTTTTCAACACCAGCCGCGTCCAATGTTCCGCGCACGATATGATAACGCACACCAGGCAAATCTTTCACCTTGCCACCGCGAATCAGAACGATTGAGTGTTCCTGCAAGTTGTGGCCTTCGTCAGGAATGTAAGCGATGACTTCATGCCCATTCGTCAAACGAATCTTCGCCACTTTGCGCATCGCGGAGTTTGGTTTCTTCGGCGTGCGTGTCATCACCTGAAGACAAACGCCACGACGAAACGGCGAATTTTGCAAAGCCGGTGACTTCGACTTTCTACGTATTTTGGTACGTCCTTTTCGGACGAGTTGATTTATTGTTGGCATTGCAGCTTAACGTTTTAGCTTTGCGCTCCATCTCCGGGGAAACGGAGCGCGGAATATAACAAAGGAATTTTCCCTTGCAACTAGTTATTTGTTTATTTGTTGTTTTGGTTGATTAACTCGCCAATGGCTCTTCTAAAAGTGCGTTTGGCTCTTCAATTTCGATTGGTTCAACGAGGGGTTTTAGCTCCACGTTGCGATGATAGCTGTAGCCCGTGCCCGCAGGAATAATATGACCCATGATCACGTTTTCCTTGAAGCCGCGCAGGTAATCGACGCGCGAGGTGGTGGCCGCATCGGTCAACACACGAGTGGTGTCTTGGAATGACGCCGCGCTCAGGAAACTTTCCGTTTCCAACGAGGCTTTCGTAATACCAAGCAGCACTGGAACCGCTTCCGCAGGTTTGCCGCCCATTTTTTCGACGCGTTGATTTTCCTCGTCAAACATAATCTTGTCGATCTGTTCGCCCCACAAGAATTGTGAGTCACCCGGTTCGGTGATGCGAATTTTGCGTAACATCTGGCGCACGATAATTTCAATGTGCTTGTCGTTGATCGTCACACCTTGCAAACGATAAACTTCCTGCACTTCGTTGACCAAATGTTCCTGCAATTCCTGCGGTCCGCAGATGTCCAAAATTTCGTGCGGGTCCATTGGGCCTTCGGTTAATTGCTGACCTTTTTTGACAAAGTCGCCTTTGAACACGATGACGTGACGGCCGATTGGAATGAGATGTTCTTCTTCCACATCGGTTTGTTGATCTTTGATGACGATGCAACGTTTGCCGCGAACACTCGCGCCAAAATCCACGATCCCGTCGATCTTGGAAATCTCCGACGCTTCTTTCGGACGACGCGCTTCGAACAATTCCGCGACACGCGGCAAACCGCCGGTGATGTCTTTGGTCTTGGAAGTTTTGCGCGGCGTTTTTGCCATCAAAGTTCCGGCAACAATTCGTTCGCCTTCTTTCAATACGACGTGAGCGCCGGACGGAATCGGATAATTTGCGAGCGGTTCATTCTTCTCACTCAAGATAACGATCTGCGGATGCAAATCTTCTTTGTGCTCGATGATGACCATGGCTTCCTGGCCGGTAGTTTCGTCCATTTCCTGTTTCATCGTTACGCCTTCGATGATGTCGTGGAATTTAATTTTTCCAGCTTTCTCCGACAAAATTGGAACGTTGTAAGGATCCCATTGCACGAACGATTCACCCTTCTTCACTTTGCCGCCGTTTTTCACGGAAATAACTGAGCCGATCACCAGGTTATGTTGTTCGAGTTCGCGACCATCGTCGGCGAGAATGGAAACTGAACCGTTTTTGTTCAGGACAATGTTGCTGCCGTCTTCGAGTTGCACCAAACGCAAATCGTTGTAACGAATTGTGCCTTCGAGCTTGGCCTTGATCTGCGGCTGTTTGAACACAGCTGCTGCCGTTCCACCGATGTGGAAGGTACGCATGGTCAGCTGTGTCCCCGGCTCACCGATAGATTGAGCCGCAATGATTCCAACTGCTTCGCCGAGCTTAACCAGGCCACCATTTGCCAGGTTGCGACCGTAGCACTTCATACAGATACCTTGCTTACTTTCGCAAGTGAGCACGGAACGAATCTTCACCTTTTCAACGCCGGTGTTGTCCACGAGCTTGGCTTTGATTTCGTCGATTTCTTCGTTCGCTTTGATCAAGACTTTTTTGAGATCGCTTGGATCAACAATCGAATCGCAAGAGAAGCGACCAACCAAACGCTCACTCAACTTAACGACTTCGTCCTCGCCTTCGTAAATTGCGCCAACCAAGATTCCGTTGGTAGTGCCGCAATCGAGCTGGCGAATAATGACATCCTGGGAAACGTCCACGAGTTTGCGCGTCATGTAACCGGAGTCAGCTGTCTTGAGCGCGGTATCAGCCAAACCTTTGCGTGCGCCGTGTGTTGAGATGAAATATTCCAACACAGTCAAACCTTCACGGAAGTTCGAGAGAATCGGTTTTTCGATAATGTCGCCACTTGGTTTCGCCATAAGCCCGCGAACACCAGCGAGCTGGCGAACTTGTTGACGATTGCCACGAGCGCCAGAATCGACCATCAAGGAAACTGGATTGAACTCCGCTTTGCCTTGGTTGAAGTCCAGCGTTTTCAACATGACGTTCGCGATCTGATCAGTGCAATGCGTCCAGATATCGATGATCTTGTTGTAGCGTTCGCCTGGAGTGATAACACCTTTGCGATAACTCTTTTCCACATCCGCAATAAGCTTCTGCGCGTTCTCGATTTCCTGACCTTTTTCCTTTGGAATGATCATGTCATCGATTCCGACGGACACGCCTGCGCGAGTCGCTTCCCGGAAACCGGTATCTTTCAACTTGTCGAGCGTCACAACCGTTTTGTCCTGCCCGCAAATTTTGTAGCATTTCCAGATCAAATCACCGAGTGCGGTTTTCGTGACGACTTTGTTTGGAAAGCCGATTTCTTCCGGCCAAATCTCACTGAAGATCACGCGACCCACGGTTGTTTCGATTACCTTGCGTTCTGAATCACCGTATTCAGTTTTTTTGCCCAGATCAGGATTTGCAAATCGGATCCGTTCATGAATCCCGATTGCGCCATCTGAATAAGCAAAATCGACTTCGCTCTTGCTGCCGAACAGTTTCAAGCGACCATTTTTTGAAACGGGCTTACGCGGTTCCGCAGTTAAGTAATAACAACCGAGTGTGATGTCTTGCGTCGGCGTCATGATTGGTTTTCCGCTCGACGGCGAGAAGATGTTGTTCGGCGCGAGCATGAGCAAACGCGCTTCCAATTGCGCTTCGACCGACAGCGGGACGTGAACGGCCATTTGGTCGCCGTCGAAGTCTGCGTTGTAAGCAGTGCAAACCAGGGGATGAATACGGATCGCTTCACCTTCGATCAAAATCGGCTCGAATGCTTGGATCGAGAGACGATGCAATGTTGGCGCGCGGTTGAGCAACACCGGATGGCCTTTAGTGACTTCTTCGAGAATGTCCCAAACCTCCGGTGATTGGCGTTCGATCATTTTCTTCGCCGAACGAACCGTGTGAACGTAACCAAGTTCTTTCAGGCGACGGATGATGAACGGTTCGAACAACACGAGCGCCATTTTCTTCGGCAACCCGCATTGATTGAGTTTGAGTTCTGGCCCAATAACGATGACAGAACGGCCCGAGTAATCGACGCGTTTGCCGAGCAAATTTTGACGAAAACGTCCGCTCTTACCTTTGAGCATGTCGCTCAAAGATTTCAGCGCACGATTTCCAGCGCCCGTGACGGCGCGGCCATGACGACCGTTATCGAACAACGCATCGACAGCTTCCTGCAACATGCGCTTTTCGTTACGAATAATCACTTCAGGCGTTTTGAGCTGAAGCAGATTTTTCAGACGGTTGTTGCGGTTGATGACGCGGCGATAAAGATCGTTCAAATCGGAAGTCGCAAAACGTCCACCTTCGAGCGGGACCAAGGGACGCAAGTCCGGCGGAATCACTGGCAATACCGTTAGAATCATCCATTCAGGTCGGGTCTTCGAAGTATGAAACGCGGAAAGCAACTTGATCCGTTTCGCAATTTTTTTACGGATCTGTTTGCTCTTTGTTTCAGTCATCGCGATAGCCAATGCATCAACCGCCTTCATCAGATTGACATTCGCCAACGCTTCACGAACAGCTTCCGCGCCCATCTTCGCTACGAACGCTTCCGCACCGTAGGTTTCCTGCGCTTCACGATATTCGTGCTCGCTTAAAAGCTGGTGCAATTTCAGCGGCGTCGATTTCGGATCGATGACCAAATAATCTTCGTAATAAATGACGCGTTCCAAATTGCGCGCAGTAACGTCGAGCACCAAACCGAGGCGCGACGGCATGCATTTGAAAAACCAGATGTGCGAAACCGGCACGGACAATTCGATGTGGCCCATGCGTTCGCGACGAACGCGAGCGAGCGTCACTTCAACGCCGCAACGATCGCAAACGACACCACGATGTTTGATGCGCTTATATTTTCCGCAGGAGCATTCCCAGTCCTTGACCGGACCGAAGATACGTTCGCAAAACAAACCGCCTTTTTCGGGCTTGAACGTGCGGTAATTGATTGTCTCTGGATTTTTGACTTCGCCCTTCGACCACGCGCGGATGTTTTCCGGCGAGGCGACTTGGATGGCGACGTAATCGACCTGATTGACTTTTTCCAAGCCGAGTAACTCGCGGGCAGATTCTTTCGTATTCGTCATATAATTATTTCCGGCGAGACGCCTCGCCAAATTTTTTGGTTATTTCAAGTTGGCCAACATGGCGGGGGCATCAGCAGCAGCTTGATCCACCGGGTTCGAGTAACCAACTTTCACATCCATACCGAGCGATTGCATTTCTTTGACCAACACGTTGAACGATTCGGGAATGCCGGCTTCGAGACTGTTGTCGCCTTTGACAATGCTTTCGTAAATGCGCGTGCGCCCTTGGACGTCGTCGGATTTCACCGTCAACAATTCCTGCAAGGTATAAGCCGCGCCGTAGGCTTCCATCGCCCAGACTTCCATTTCGCCGAAGCGTTGTCCGCCGTATTGAGCTTTGCCGCCGAGCGGTTGTTGCGTGACGAGCGAGTAAGGCCCAACGGCACGAGCATGAATTTTATCCGCGACCAAATGGCCGAGTTTCATCATGTAGATGTAACCAACGACAACTTCCTGGTCGAAAGTTTCGCCGGTGCGTCCGTCGTGCAAAAGAACTTTGGCGTGTTCAGGAAGTTTGGCTTCCTTGAGATAACCGCGAATTTCTTTTTCTTTGATGCCGTCGAAAACTGGCGTCGCGAATTTCATTCCCAATAATTTCGCCGCCCAGCCCAAGTGCGTTTCCAAAACCTGACCGACGTTCATACGTGATGGCACGCCCAGCGGATTCAAAACGATGTCCACCGGAGTTCCGTTATCGAGGAACGGGAGATCTTCTTCCGCAACAATTTTTGCAACGACACCTTTGTTTCCGTGACGTCCGGCCATCTTGTCACCGACGGACAATTTGCGCTTGGAAGCAACGTAAACTTTCACGGATTTCACCACGCCGGAATCGACTTCTTCGCCGGCTTCGGCGCGTTCCATCTCTTCGTCGTGCTGCATCTGCAAATCGTCAAACTTCTTTTTAAATTGTCCGATGATTTCGTTGATCTTGTTGCGAATCGGTGACGGATCAATTTCGATCCGGTCGTAAACTCCAGCGAGTTTGCGCAAAAGTGTTTTCGTGATTTTGCGGTTCGCCGGAATAATAATTTCGCCGGTTTCGGAATTGACGACGTCGAGCGGAATTTTTTCGCCGAGCAAAATATTGCTCAACGCTTCCGTCAACTGCTCGCGCAATTCGTCCGTTTTCTTGCGGTGATCTTCCGTGACTTCTTTCGCGTGCTTTTTGGTTTCAGGCGTGAGAGCCGATTTGGCTTCGCGTTCGAAATCGCGTTCTTTCTTGGACGAAACTTTTACGTCCATGACAATGCCGTAAGTTCCAGACGGAACTTTGAGCGAAGTGTCTTTCACGTCCGCCGCTTTTTCGCCGAAGATGGCGCGCAACAAACGTTCTTCCGGCGCGAGCTCGGTTTCGGATTTCGGAGTGATTTTGCCGACGAGAATATCGCCAGGTTTCACTTCAGCACCAATTCGGATTACGCCATCGAGACCAAGATTCTTCAACGCTTCATCGCCGAGGTTCGGGATGTCGCGCGTGATTTCTTCAGGTCCAAGTTTCGTGTCGCGAGCGGCCACTTCGAATTCATCAATGTGAATGGAAGTGAAAACGTCGTCTTTCACGATGCGTTCGCTGATCAAAATCGCGTCTTCGAAGTTGTAACCATTCCACGGCATGAACGCGCAGAGTACGTTACGGCCGAGAGCAAGTTCGCCTCCTTGTGTGCAAGGACCATCAGCAATGACCTGTCCTTTTTTCACATGGTCACCTTTAGCCACGAGAATCTTTTGGTTGATGCAAGTAGCCGCATTCGACCGCATGAATTTGCGGACGTGATAAACGTAAACTCCGTTGCCTGGATCGTGTTTAATTTTCTTCTTCGATTCCGGCAATTTGCCGTCTTCGGTGATGATAATTTGATTGCCGCTGACGGATGCGACGCGACCTGCTTCTTCCGAAACAAGCACAGCGCGCGAATCGCGAGCAACGCGTTCTTCCAAACCAGTGGCGACCAACGGAGCTTCCGTGATCAACAATGGAACGGCCTGGCGTTGCATGTTCGATCCCATCAAGGCGCGGTTCGCATCGTCGTGTTCAAGGAACGGAATCAGCGACGCAGCAACCGACACAAGCTGCTTCGGCGAAACGTCCATGTAATCGACTTTTGACGGTTCAACATCAACGAAGTCGTTTTTACAACGGCAAGTCACGCGTTCAGTTGTAAAATGTCCCTTGTCATCAATCTGTGAATTGGCTTGTGCGACGGTAAACGCTTCTTCGCGATCCGCCGTCAGATAATCGATGTGCGCAGTGACGCGGCCTTTTTCGACTTTGCGATACGGCGTTTCGAGAAAACCGAAATCGTTCACTTGCGCGAATGTCGCCAGCGACGCGATCAAACCGATGTTTGGACCTTCAGGCGTTTCCACCGGACAAATACGTCCGTAGTGAGAAGGATGAACGTCGCGAACTTCAAATCCAGCGCGATCACGTGACAACCCGCCAGGCCCGAGCGCCGACAAGCGGCGTTTGTGGGTCAATTCTGCGAGCGGATTAATTTGATCCATGAACTGCGAAAGCTGACTGCGTCCGAAGAAATCGCGGATGACCGCCGACAACGCTTTCGGATTGATGAGCTTTTGAGGAGCCATCGTTTCCAAACTTTGATCGAACAACGTCATGCGTTCTTTGACCAAACGTTCGGTGCGGGCCAGACCAACACGGCATTGGTTCGCGAGCAATTCACCAACGGTGCGGATGCGGCGGCTGCCCAAGTGATCGATGTCGTCCAAAGAGCCTTCGCCCTTTTTCAAGCGGAGCAAATATTTTGTCGCCGCAACCAAATCTTCTTTGGTCAAAATGCGGGAGTCGCCACCTTTGATGTTGAGCTTCTGGTTGATTTTATAACGTCCAACGCGGCCGAGATCGTAACGTTTCGGATCGAAGAACAAACGTTTGATCAATGCGCGGGCGTTCGCGGCAGTTGGCGGATCGCCAGGGCGCAAACGACGATAAATATCTTTGAGCGCTTCTTCTTCGTTCTTCGTGGGATCTTTCTTCATGCACTTGATGACAATCCCGTCATCAACTGTCGTATCCACCACGCGAATTTTGCTTACGCCGAGTTCCGCAATCTGTTTCACCACTGCTTTGGAAAGCGGTTCGAATGCGCGAGCGACAACAATATTTTTGTCTGCGTCCACCGCGTCCTCCACCAAAACTTTATTCTGAATGTCTTCGAGTTTTTCAGCTTCTTTGACGCTCAATTCTTCAATGTCGTAAAACAGTTTAAGAATATCGGCGTCCGTTCCGTACCCGAGTGCGCGGAAAAATGTCGTCGTCAAAAATTTGCGGCGGCGTTTTTTTCGATCAAGATAAACATAGAGCATGTCACTCGTGTCGAACTGCGCTTCGTACCAGGAACCACGATCCGGAATGATACGGAAACTGTGGAGCATTTTGCCGTTCGGATGTTGGGTGGCTTCAAAAGCCAAACCGGGCGAGCGATGCAATTGGCTAACGATGACGCGTTCCGCGCCGTTGATGACGAAAGTTCCCTGCGGCGTCATTAAAGGCAATTCGCCCATGAAAACTTTTTCTTCCTTCGTCCCCTTTTCTTCTTTCAACAAAAATGTGACGTGAAGGGGCGCGCCGTAGGTGATGCCTTCGCGCAAACATTCAAGCCAATCGTTTTTCGGTTCGCCGATGTCGTAGCTGTGAAAATCGAGGACGCATTTGCCGTCGTAACTTTCAATCGGAAAAACTTCCGTGAAAACCGCTTGCAAGCCGGAGTTTTTGCGCGAACGGGGCGCGGTGTTTTCCTGCAAAAAATCCCGGTAGGAATTGGTTTGTAGTTCAATGAGATTCGGCGGAGCGATGACCTCTTTGATTTTCCCGAAGTTAATTCTTTCAGTTACTTTGGATGGCATTTTGAACCTCTAATCAGTGTCCGGCGACCTCGCCAAACGGTTATTGTATAAACGACGCAAGGCAAGTTTCCGCGTTTAGCAGAAAACTCGCCGCTACCACTAACTCTATTTTATAAAAACGAAAACGGTATGAATAAATCTTTCCGATTCTTAGGCCGATGATTCAGGCCGGTGAAATATTCACCGGCCTGAAATCGACAGACCTTATTTGACTTCGACTTTTGCGCCAGCTTCTTCAAGCTTCTTTTTGGCCGCATCGGAGTCAGCTTTGTTAGCGCCTTCCAAAATCGGTTTTGGAGCACCTTCAACCAGCGCTTTCGCTTCCGCAAGTCCGAGACCGGCTTTGACTTCGCGAACCGCTTTAATTGCTGCAATCTTTTTGTCGGCCGGAACAGAAACGAGGATCACGTCAAATGAATCTTTCGCTTCCGCAGGAGCCGCTGCCGCAGCGCCGCCGCCAGCAGCCGCAGCCTGCATCGGAGCAGCCGCAGTCACGCCCCATGCTGTTTCAAGTTGTTTCACCAAGTCAGCGGTTTCAATCACCGTGAGCTTGCCGAGTTGTTCTACTAATGTTGCTAGATCAGCCATATTACTACTTGCCTTTCAGTCTCGTCGCTACCCGCGGCTGCGGATGGTTTCAGTTCACACGCCAGCAAACCGACGATTTACTTTGTTGTTGTTATGTTAATCCGTCTTCGTTGGCTTAGAACAAAAACGAAATTGTGAAAAGTTATTCGCCCTTGGCGGCTTTGGCCTGCAACACGCGCGCAAGTTGGGTCGCCGGAGTGTTGAGCAATGCAACCAGCTTCGTTGCCGGAGCCTGGAACACTCCCAAAAGTTTGCCACGCAAAACTTCGATGGACGGCAAATCCGCCAGCGAAACGATGTCTTTCATTTCCAAGCGCTGGTTGTTCAGGAAACCAAATTTGATTTTAGGCTTCTCGAATTCAGAGCTGAAGGTTTTGATGACTTTCGACGCAGAAGAAATATCCTTTTGCCCCGTCACCACAGCCAATTGCCCTGCAAGAGTTCCCAACTCAGAAACCCCCGCTTCTTTCGCCGCCAATTTGAAAATGGAATTTTTTACAACATGAATTTCCGCTCCGGCTTTGTTCAAGCGTTTACGAAGCTCCGTCATCGGACCGACTTTCAATCCTGTGTAATCTACGACCACAAAGAACGGCGAGGCGTTCAAACGATCGAGATATTCCTTACTGATAAATTGTTTTTCCGTACGCATAAATCTCCTTAAAAAATTAAACTGTCGCCACGAATTCTCGAACATCAACTCGTACCGCAGGACTCATTGTCGCGGACAAAGTGCAACTGGTGATAAAAGTCCCTCGTGCGCCGGACGGCTTGGCCTTGGCCACTGCTTCAATAACCGCACGCGCATTATCAACGATTTCCTCCGCCTTAAAACTCACTTTTCCAATGGGGACATGCACATTACCGGCTTTATCAATTTTAAATTCAACACGACCAGCTTTAAACTCCTTTACCGCTTTAGCAGTGTCGTCGGTGACGGTTCCAGTTTTCGGATTCGGCATCAAACCGCGCGGCCCAAGAACTTTACCCAATTTGCGAACTTCGATCATCGCCTCCGGAGTTGCAATCGCAATGTCGAAATCATTCCAACCCTCGACGCATTTTTTTATCATGTCATCGTAACCAACGTATTCGGCACCAGCCGCTTTGGCCGCATCAGCAGATTTACCTGGACGAGCAAACACTAAAACGCGGACGGTTTTACCCGAACCATGGGGGAGTGGAACGGTTCCACGCACCATCTGGTCGGATTGCTTGGGATCAACCCCGAGCTTGAACGCGACCTCAACAGTTTCATTGAACTTCGCTTTTGGAAATTTGTTCAAAACTTCAACGGCAGATTTCAGTGGATAACTTTTGCTTTTATCAACGAGTTCCAACGCTTTCCTGTATCTTTTACTACCTTCTTTAGCCATGTTGTTTTTCTGCGGTGCAATCGAAGTTTTGAGCTTCTCCCGCTGTTAAGTTTATCCCTGAATGTCGATCCCCATACTACGTGCGGTTCCTGAAACCAGGCGAAATGCAGCCTCTTCACTGTTCGTGTTCAGATCCTTCATTTTCAACTTCACGATATCAAGAACCTGCTTACGGGTAACTTTCCCAACTTTTTCTTTGTTCGGCGTCTTCGAACCCGAAGCAATGCCAGCAGCTTTTTTCAAAAGAATTGCGGCTGGCGGCGATTTCGTAATGAAAGTGAAAGATTTATCCTGATAAACGGTGATCACCACTGGAATAATCATCCCAGCTTGATCCTTTGTGGCCGCATTGAATTCTTTGCAAAACGCCATGATATTGACGCCTTGCTGACCGAGGGCAGGACCCACGGGAGGCGCGGGATTTGCCGACCCGGCCGGAATTTGTAACTTAATTTGTCCTGTAACTTTCTTTGCCATAAAATTTATTCTTAAGCTTTCTCAACTTGCCAATACTCCAGTTCGACCGGCGTATTGCGTCCAAAAATATTTACCGTCACTTTCAATTTTCCCCGCTCCGGTTCGATTTCTTCGATCACACCGCTGAAGTTCAAAAACGGTCCGTCGTTGATCTTGACTGTTTCACCCGCTTCAAAGTTAACCTTCGGTTTTTCCGTATCTTCCGATTCAGAAATCTGCGCCTTGATTGTTGCCATCTCTGAAGGCGAAACCGGCAAGGGACGCTCCCCGCCAACAATCCCAATTTTTCCCGGCGTGTCTTGAATGAAATACCAAGGTTTATCCAAGATTCGCTTGTTATCATCCAATAGAACCATGTCGATATAAACGTAGCCGGGATGCAGCTTTCGGGTCGTAACCGTCTTCTTTCCGCCACGGACATCAACGACTTTTTCCACAGGCACTAAAACTTCTTTAATGAATTCGCCCATCTCTTCCTTTTTCAGGCGCTTCTCGATGCTCTCTTTGACCTTCTGCTCCTGACCTGAAAGCGTATGAATGACGAACCATTGACTTTGCATGAGAAAAT
>JBBQAX010000114.1:0-12380 GCA_038316905.1 Verrucomicrobiota bacterium
GTGACCCAGGCGTGGGAACTGAGCATGGAAGCCACGGCCGCCCTGCGCCGGATGCGCCGGAGAAAATCCATCCTCGCCGCCTGCTATACCCAAGCTCAATTGTGGCCGTAATGTCACCCTATTATGCGAGTCTCAATAAGAACACTGCCAATCTGGCTTTCCTGCGTCCATTCCGCGCGATAGCCCGGCGGTAGTTGGCAACCCGGTTCCACAAACAATTTCGCGTGCGTCATCGTGAAAAGAAGTTCGGGGCGCGCTCGCATGTAATCCATTTGGACGCGCAATTTGTCGGGAGTCCACGTGTCATCCGATTCGAGAAAAGCAACCCATTCTCCCTTCGCCTGAGCCACGCCAAAATTGTAGGAGTCAGGAACACCGCGACCGGGTTGAGTGAGAAAAGTGACCTGGGGAAAAGAACGCGCAATTTCAGCGGTTCGATCTGTGGAATTTCCGTCAATGACTAAAATTTCCAGCGGGTCATAATCCTGCGCCAACACACTTTGAATCGCGGCGGCCAGGAAACGTTCGCCGTTGCGGACAGGCAGGATAACGCTGACAAGCTCAGGAAAATTCTTCATGACAATTACTCCAAACAATTTTTGACGGTGGCAGCAAGCTTCGCCATGTCCGTGCCTGCTTCCAAAATGTAAGTGGGAACACGGCAAAGTAATTTGGCCAGCATTTGGAAATCCGCCGCGCCTGCGCCTGGCAATTGTAAAATGCTGCTTGGCGCAAGTGCGAGAAGTAAGGTGGCTGCGGAAGCGGGAATCAACTTGGATTCGACTCGTCCAGTAATTCGCGGCCATAGGACAGCTCGCACTGGCAAACTTTTCTTCATCGAAATTTTTTGATCGAAAAATAACAAATGTTTTTCGACGTCGGTCCCGCGTCGTTTAAGAAAGCGAGCGAGCTGTGGAAAACGGACCAAGGTTTCGTCAGTCACTTTCGCCGAACAATACAGGCTCCAGACGCGCGGTTCGGGTTCCGCTTTCACCAAGGAATAGTCGTCGCCCAGATAAGCCAGCCCAGCTTCCAGACACGCGAGCGCCGTCGTAGATTTGCCCGAACCTCCTTTGCCGACGATGAGCGCTGCACCATTTTCATTCCCTACGGCCGCAGCATGAACAAAAAATTGTTCACGCCTTCGAAACCAGAGATGAAACATTAATCGCAAAGGAAATCCGGCTTCATACCACGGAAGACTCGCGACATCATTTGCCCAGAAATAGCCGTGGTTATTTTTGGCATCGAACAGGTTGAGCGTGTTTAAATCTCTTTGAACCACTGCGGAAATTTCGCCGTCCGTGTAACTCAAATTCGCGAGCGGAACACTCGTTGCGCTGGTGGGGCGAGGGAGTGTTTCTCCGAGGGAAGAACGGTCCGCCAATTCTATTCTCAAATCCGGCGCATGATGCAATGAGGACAAATGTTCCAGAGCGGGCGTGACAATCGGTTGCAGGGCTTTCCCCGCGAAACGCAATGCGATCGTGCTGTCGCCTATGTCATAAAATCTTTCTTCAACGCCGGCGAGAACCGCCGCGCGCGCAAAAGCATCCGCCGCCATCCGAGAGTAATTTCTTGCAGCTTGCGATTTGGTTGAGTCTTTGGCCAATCCGGGAGGACGCTGGATCAAGTCGTTACTTGGCATGAGCGCCGGGAGGATTTGCCTGCGGCCAGCCCGTGGCATCGACTTCATGAACCGGGTCGAGCAGTAACAACTCCTGCATGTCCGTAAATTTTTTCAATGCTGGTGGAACGAAAGGAACTTTTGAACCGAGGTTCACGGAGTCCGCAATGGGATTACTTTTTATTTCAGCAGGTTGTGACGGGACAATTAATTTTTCTGCGATCAATTCGTCGAAAAATTTCGTGACGTGCGATTCAATTTCCCCCGCAACTCCAGAATAGTTCTTTTCCAAAATCGCGATGACTTCCTCTTTCCCGGCGCCGCCTTCTAGAACTGACCAAATGGTTTGGGCAGACTCGGTCAGGCTGAAATAAGTGCCGGTGTCGAGATTGATGACCACGACTTCGCCATCAATCGTTTGATGAATTACTTGGGGCGTGTTGATCCGGTAAACAGGTCCATCGGGCATATGCGGCAGAGATAAAACCGCACCGGTGCAAATATTGTAAAGCCCTTTGTTCAAGCGTGACTTTCCTTTTTTCGCATCGCACATTCGGCGCGATTGAACGCCATGAAAAAATCTTCTCCAGTTTCTCGCAGCGGACGTTTCTCCAGCGGGCCGGGCGCGGATGTCGCGCAATTTACCGAATCGATTTCCTTCGATTGGCGGCTTTGGGAACAGGATATTCTCGGCTCCATTGCTCACGCCACGATGCTTCAAAAAATCGGCGTGCTGACGAAAGCGGAGTTAACGCAAATTAAAAAAGGTTTGGAAGAAATCGGGCAGGAAATTTTCGACGGAAACTTCGAGTGGAAACCGGAACTGGAAGATGTCCACATGAACATCGAAGCGGAATTGACCCAGCGTGTCCCCGTTGGAGCAAAGCTGCACACGGCGCGTTCACGCAACGATCAAATCGCGTTGGATATTCGGATGTGGTTGCGTGACCAGATTGCGGAATTTTCCAACGAACTTCGTGAGTTGCAGAAATCGCTCGTCGAACTCGGCGCGAAAAATTCCGACGTCATCATTCCCGGCTACACCCATTTGCAACGCGCCCAGCCGGTTTATTTCGCGCATCATTTGCTGGCTTACGTTGAGATGTTTGATCGCGATTTCTCGCGGCTCACGGATTGTTTTCAACGCGTCAATGTTTGCCCGCTCGGCAGCGGCGCCATTGCTGGTTCCACTTTGCCGCTCGATCGCGAACTCGTCGCAAAACTCCTTGGCTTTGTGGATGTAAACGACAAAGCGCAACTCACGCAAAATTCGATGGATGCCGTGAGCGACCGCGATTTCGCCGTCGAGTTTTGCAGTGTGGCGGCGTTGGTTGCGGTGCATCTGTCGCGACTGGCGGAAGATGTGATTCTCTGGGCAAGCGCGGAGTTTAATTTCATCAAAATATCCGACGCATACACAACCGGTTCGTCATTGATGCCGCAGAAAAAAAATCCGGACATTGCGGAGTTGACGCGCGGAAAAACGGGACGCGTCTTTGGAAATCTCGTCGCGCTGCTCACGCTGCTAAAAGGTTTGCCGATGACTTACAATCGCGACTTGCAGGAGGATAAAGAGCGGCTGTTCGACACGACGGACACGATTCGCGCAACGGTGCGATTGATGGGTGCGATGCTACAGAATACATCGGTTAACAAATCGAATTGCGAAACGGCGGCGAGTGATCCGGCATTGCTCGCGACCGATCTGGCCGATTATCTCGTGCGGAAAGGAGTGGCATTTCGTCAGGCGCATCATGTGGTTGGCGCAGTCGTCGCGCTGTCCGAAAAATTAAAAAAGCCATTAAACAAACTTTCTCTCAAAGACCTTCAGTCTGTAGATAAAAGATTTGGGAAAGATGCATTGGAAGTTTTCAATTTGCAGAAAGCGATGTCGCAACGAAATGTCATCGGTGCGCCGGGAACGAAAGAAGTAGCAAAGCAATTGGCACGCTGGAAAAAACAGCTAAGGCCGAATGAGTAAGGATGTTTACCGTACGACAAAGGCTGATTTTTCCCCTGCTGATAACAATCAGCATTGTTTTTTGTTTGGTCGCCGCCGCTCTTCAGGATGGTTACGAAAACCCGATTCAGACACGCGACACTAAAGGCAATCCATTGGGATTTAATGACCCAATTACCCTTGAGTTGTACGGTATCCTTTTCAAAAGCGCTTCCATTTCTGGAATCACCAACAAGCTAGGTTGGTACGGACTGATGTACGTGTTGTTTCATTTCGCTGCTCTGGTTCTCTTTATCATTAATTTCAAGCTGGACGCATGGAAAGCCTTGGGGAGTTGTTTTCTCCTCCAAATATTTCTTTTTCCGACCGGGATTTTGGGACTGTTTCTGTTGCCCTTTTACATGTTGTTTTTCCTCGGCGGCTCTGTCGATGGCGAGTCGATAACGGATTTCAATTTTCCGTTTTGGTATCTTTTTCAATCATTATGGATCATTACATCGATCTCCGCTGGAATCATGATTTGGAAAAGAGGAATCGAGAGAATGAAACTTCAAAACCATAGGGACTCAATTGCTTAATTGATGAGTTCTCCATCGCAGTTACTCACCTCGTTGCTCAAAGAAGTCTCCCGCTCGTTTTATCTCACGATGCGGATTTTGCCGGGCGCAATTCGTCCGCAGATTTCCCTCGCTTATCTCCTTGCGCGAACAACCGATACGATTGCCGATACCGAAATTCTTCCGGTGGAGAAACGCCTCGAGGCATTAAGTAATCTACGCGCGCGGATCGTTGGATTGAGCGGAGCGCAGTTGGATTTTGGTGATTTAGCGCGCAACCAATCTTCTATTGGCGAAACGGTTTTGTTGCAGCGTTGTGAAGAGGCGCTGGCGTTGCTTCGGCAATTCTCGAACCAAGATCAAGAGCGGATCAAGGAAGTCGTGGATACGATCATGAGCGGACAGGAACTGGATTTGATGAGGTTCTCAGGCGCAACTAAAAATCAAATTATCGCTTTGAAAACGGAAGCTGAGTTAGACGACTACACCTATCGCGTCGCCGGGTGCGTGGGCGAGTTTTGGACCAAAATTTGTGTGGCGCATCAGCTCAGTGAAAAGGAAGTGCTTGGCTGCGAGCGTTTACCTGGGCCGTCCTTTGAACAGCTGGGAATTCGTTTCGGCAAAGGATTGCAACTCGTGAACATCCTTCGAGATTTGCCGCGCGACTTGCGCATGGGACGCTGTTACATCCCACAGGAGTTGTTGAGCCAAGTCGGGTTGGTGCCGTCTGATCTGCTTTCGTCAGCGAATGAGGCGGCGTTTCGACCGGCTTACAACCAATTACTTGATGAAGCGCAGGAGCATTTGGCAGCAGGTTGGAGCTACACAAGATGTTTACCGCGTTCGCAGTTTCGCCTTCGGCTAGCTTGCGCCTGGCCAGTTTTGATTGGTGCCAAAACGCTTGCCCTGTTGCGTCACGGGAAAATTCTTGATCCCAGTCATCGCTTAAAAATCAGTCGCGCGGAGGTGCGTAATTTGATGCTGAAATCTATCCTCATTTATCCCTTTTCCTCGGCGTGGGATGCGCAATTCCTCAAGGCTGCTCACGTTCAGGAATGCAGTTGCGTACGATAATTGTTTCCATTACTAATTTGGAATGCGAATCCAAAAGTTGTTGTTTATTTTCCTCGTCGTTGGTGCTGGTTCGAGCCAGGCGTTTTCGCAAGCGGCGTTGTCAGAACGAGATTTCCCCAATTCGGCAGCTACGGCCGCTCGTGGCCAACAGGACGCTGCACGCCTCGCGGAGGCAGAAGCCAAAGCGGCAGCGCGTAAAAAAGCTTCGGAAGCCGCTGCGAAAACAACGTCTGAAAATTTTTTTCGCGCGAGGAATGTTGAGCCCGTCAAAGCCCCTGCAAAAATCGAAGCGACGCCGAGGATCGCAGTTGCTACCCCACCATCGACTTCACAAGATCCCTTGGTCGAAATACTGCGCAAAAAACAGATGGAGTTAGACGCCCAGGCTGGCAAAGGAAACCGTTCTTCGCCTACAGCTCCAGCTAAGCCTGTGGTGAAAGAAGTGCGCCCGGCGATTGTGCCGCCAAAAATTTCTGCGCCTGCACCCGTGTCACCTGTCGTTAAAGAAGCTCCAAAAGAAAACGCGATTCAACGCAGAAAAGTCGCTTCTCAACCGGCAGTTGATTCTGCGGGAGAGCAACGGTTAATTGAAGTAATGCGGAAGAAACAAGCGGAGTTGGACGTGAAAGAAGGCATTGCGGCACCGGTCCGACCGGCTCCAGTTGTGACAAAGCCGGTTGAGGCGAAAAGGCCAACAGTCGCTGTCACCCCTCCCTCCAAAGAGCGCGAGAATTCAGAGGCGAGAATCAAACGAATCGAAGCTGAAATCAAAGCGAAGGAAGAAGCCGCTAAAAAAGCCGTCGCCGCCAAACCGGCTGACAAAAAGGAAGTGGCAAAAGCTGCTAAGATCGACGCGAAAACCCAAACAAAGGTTCCGCCATCTGCGCCAGCGATTGATCCCAGTTCCAAACAAGGTCGTCTGGCCGAGTTGCTGCGCAAATACAAGGCCGATGAAATCACCCCGCAGGATTATCATCTGCAACGCGCCAAGATTGTTGCGGAACAGTAATCCACTTTAGAACCCAAGCCCGCCAGTCAAAAGCTGGCGGGTTTTTTATTGTTCCAGTTTCCACTTTGAACTTCCAAGTGTGTTTGGCATAACAACGCCCGATGCATCATTTTCAATATGTCGGCGGCAAATTGTTCTGCGAAAAAGTTTCGGTCGAGTCGCTTGCCAAAAAATTTGGAACTCCGCTCTACATTTATTCACAACAAACCTTGACCGATCATTTTGCGCGATTGGATTCCGCACTCGCGCCACTCGATCACACGATTTGCTATGCGATGAAGGCCAACTCGAATCTCGCCGTCATCCGCACTCTGGCCAATCTCGGAAGCGGATTCGATATCGTCAGCGCTGGCGAATTGAAACGTGTTATCGCGGCGGGCGGTGACGCAACGAAATGTGTGTTCGCAGGTGTCGGCAAAACTGAGGCGGAAATTGAATTCGCGCTGAAACAAAATATTTATTCGTTCAACGTCGAGAGCGAACCGGAGTTGGTGCGAATCAATCGCGTCGCTGCGCGTTTGAAAAAGATTGCGCCCGTTGCCGTGCGCATAAATCCGAATATTGATGCTGGCACCCACGCCAAAATTACGACGGGCACTTACGAAAACAAATTCGGCATCGCCTTTGAGCAGGTCGAAGGCGTTTACGCTCGCGCCAGCAAATTGAAAAATCTGAAGCTGCGTGGCATCCAGATGCACATCGGCTCGCAACTGACACAGGTCAAACCTTACGAACTCGCGGTCAAAAAAGTTCTGCCACTCGTGCAGAAACTCGCGGCGAAATATAACTTTGAATTCTTCAGCGTCGGCGGCGGCTTGGGAATTGTTTATCAGCCTGCACTGGAAAGTGGCTCGCCAGGTTGGTGGAAAACGTCCGAGGCAAAAAACATTCTCACGCCCGAAAGTTACGCGGCGAAACTGGTTCCGCTTTTAAAACCGCTTGGCCTGAAAATTTTGTTGGAGCCGGGAAGATTTATTGCAGGCAACGCCGGAATTCTCGTGACGCGCGTCGAACATGTGAAGCGCACGGGCAAAAAGAATTTCGTCATCGTCGATGCCGCCATGAACGATTTGATTCGCCCGGCGTTTTACGATTCCTACCACGAAATCATTCCGCTGACAAAAAAGGGCGGAGCAAAAATTTCGTCAGACGTGGTTGGTCCTATTTGCGAGTCCGGAGATTTCTTTTGCAAAAATCGTCCGCTGCCGAAAGTGGGCGAAGGCGATCATCTCGCGCTACTCAGTGCTGGCGCCTACGGATTTGTGATGTCGTCGAACTACAACGCGCGCGGTTTCGCCGCAGAGGTTTTGGTGAATGGAAATAAGTCGGCAGTGATTCGCGAACGCCAGCCGGTTGAAGAGATCTGGACAAGTGAAAAAATTCCCCAATGGCTGAAATAGCAAGTTGAACGACGCACTATCCGCCGCCGATTCGGAGAATTGCTGGATAAACATAAATATTATGAAAAACAGAACTACACGCTTCGTCACCTTTTTTATCTGTGCGACGACGTTTTTCTCGAGCCACGGACTGAGGGCCTCAGATTTTGAAATCAAGGATGAAGCGGAGTTTAAAAAAATTATTCCAGGGGGCGCGAGAGTCGAAAAGCTCGCGGGCGGTTTTAAATTCACCGAAGGCCCGGTTTGGATTCCTGAAAACGGTGGCTATTTAATCTTCAGCGATATTCCAGAGAATCAGTTGAAGAAGTGGAGCAGGGAAGGAGGCATCACTGTATTTCGCGAGGACAGCCACAACGCCAACGGCAACACGATTGATCTCAAGAACCGTTTGGTCACGGCGGAACATTCGGGCCGACGGGTTTCTTTGACCGGGAAAGATGGCGCGATAAAAACCGTTGTCGCGGAATTTGAAGGAAAGAAATTCAATTCGCCGAATGACGTGGTGGTAAAATCCGACGGCACGTTTTTCTTTACCGATCCTGATTACGGTTTGGGCAACGGTAAGCGCGAGATCGAAGGCAATTACGTTTATCGCTTTGATCCTAAAAGCAAAGTTGTGACGGCATTGGTGAAAGATTTCGATAAACCGAACGGCCTCTGCTTCTCACCCGACGAAAAGAAACTCTACGTCGCTGATTCTGGAAAACCGCGACACATCCGCGTTTTTGATGTGCAAAAAGATGGAAGTGTTACGAATGGAAAAGTGTTTTGTGGCATCGACAAAGGCGTGCCGGACGGAATCCGCTGCGACAAGCAAGGACGCATTTGGTCCAGCGCAGGCGACGGCGTTCACATCTTCGCGCCGGACGGTTCGTTGATTGGAAAAATTCTTGTGCCGGAATCGCCCGCGAATCTCTGTTTCGGCGGCAAGGATGGGAAAACACTCTTTATCACTGCGCGCACGTCGCTTTATTCGATTCAAACATCTGTGCGCGCGGCGAAGTGAAATTTTCACGCCTTGCGAAATACCCAGTCCAAGGTCAGTCTTTCATCATGCAACTGACACTGCCCGAAGCCGTTGAGACGACGCTGTCGCCGCGCAAGGCTGCCTTGCATCTGGCGATCGGCCTGTTCGTTTCAGAAGAAGCGACGCTCGGTCAGGCGGCGGAAATCGCCGATCTCACGCAGGCAGCATTCCAGAAGGAACTCGGCGCGCGCCATATCTCTATGCACTACGGCATGGACGAACTGGCCGAGGATTTAAAAGTGGTTGAATCCTTCCGTCCCTGATGATTGTCGTCTCGGACACTTCACCCATCACGGCTTTGCTGGCCGTAAAGCAGTCGGAACTGTTGAAACAGCTTTTCGGGGAAGTCATTATACCCAACGCAGTTGAAATTGAATTGCTGCGAACTCACCCAACTTTGCCTGCGTGGCCGCGCGTTCAATCGCTGCAAAATTCCACGAAAGCAAATCTCTACGCGCGCAGCGTGGATCGCGGCGAAGCCGAAGCGATTGCGCTCGCCGAAGAATTGAACGCAGACCATTTACTGATTGACGAACGCAAAGGCCGACGGCTGTCGCAACAACAAGGCTTGCCGGTGGTTGGCTTACTCGGCGTTATCCTGCTGGCCAAACGCGCCAAGTTGATTCCTTCCGCAAGAGCATTGCTGGAAGAATTGAATCGTGAAGCGGGAATTTATTTGACCGACGAATTGAAGGAAGCGGCTTTGAAGACAGTCGGGGAATAATTCATTTCGCTTCAGCCACGGGCTGGATTGGAAAACAATGGTGCGATGCGACAAAATTCATCTGTTGCCCAAATCGCGTTTCGCTGACAGAAACGGCAATGTAACCGAGGAACGCCGCTACCTGATTGCCCGGAAAAATCGTGGACGTTTTGCGGTTGCCTATTCACCGTCGCTGACGAGGTTGGAGTTCAAGCTTGGGAAGAACGCAAGAGTAACTCATTTATTCGCTAGAATTTGACGGACAACTTCTTCCGCTACTCGATCGACAGACTCCAGAGTTGTTCCTGCAAACACTGATCCGCCTGATGATTTGCCCTGTATTGTGCTGATCCCCACGATTTTGTCCTTATGTCTATCGCGTATTTCGAGACGGGCTTGCGTCTTGGCTCTCCCGGCCATTGCGCCCCACATAACACGATCAAAGTTATCAACATCTCGCATTTCGACTAGAATCACGACGATCTGTAGGTCAGACAATTGATCGCTCACAGCGTGGGAAAATATTTTCTCAAATGCATTTTGGGCTCGTAGCTTCGAAATGATTTGGATCTCAAGCTGAACCATGAATTCATCCAATTTCTTCGGGGAATTAGCGAGCGTTGATTTGACCTCGATGGTCGCGCTTTTGAATTGGCTCAACTTGGTGGAGAACGGCTGGACTATCGTGGACGTGCCTGTGGAAGCACAACCCGCTGAAAAAACGGCTGCCAATAAACAGAAGCCACAAAAAACGGTTCGGAAATTAAATTTTATAGCTGACTGTTTAAGGGAGCCGCAGGGGAGGGGCGAGTTCGGTTATGCTTTGAAGTCTTTCACTGCCTCTACACAGCGTGCGCAAATCGTTGGATGTTCAGGAGTTGAGCCGACATCCGTTTCCCAATGCCAGCAGCGTTCGCATTTTTGACCGTCGGCTTTGGAAACTAAATGTGAAATTGAGTCGCCAACTTTTATTTTCAATTCCGAAACATTCAAAAGTTCACGCAATAAATCTTGATCTGAAAACTGGTTTTGCACTTGCGGAATAATGATTTCTATCTTCGCATCCAAAGCTTTGCCAATGGTTTTAGTTTGGCGGGCTTTTTCCAATTCGGGCAAAAGCGTTTCGCGCCAAAGTTTAAGCCAGTCCCACTTTCCAATTTCATCAGGGCCTAATGTGAAAGTGCTTTGCTCGAATTTTTTTTCGTGAACGGAATGCACCTTTTTGCCCGGCACAACCTCCCACGCTTCATCCGCCGTGAACGCCAGAATCGGCGCAAGCATTTTGCATAGGCCGGTAACGATTCGATGCAACGCGGTTTGCGTCGAGCGGCGGCGATGGGAATTCGCGGCGTCGGTGTAGAGGCGGTCTTTGACGACGTCGTGATAAATCGAGGAAAGTTCGACGGCGATAAATTGGCTGATCTTTTGATAGACGACGTGGAATTCGTAAGCATCGTAAGCCGCGATGATTTCTTTTTCGATCTTCGAGAATTCGCCGAGAATCCAGCGATCAAGTCCGGTGAGTTTTTCGTCTTCGACCGTGTGTTTCGCCGGGTCAAAATCGTAAAGATTGGAAAGTTGATAGCGCAGCGTGTTGCGGATGCCGCGATAGGTTTCGGAAACTTTGGCGATGCGTTCTTCGCTCACCACGATGTCGTTGCGATAATCCTGCGACGCGACCCAAAGGCGCACGATGTCCGCGCCGTATTTGTTGACGTAGGCTTCGGCGGTCTGTGGTTTTTCGTAAGCGGTTTGTTTGCTTTTGGAAATTTTCTCTTTGTCGGCATCGACCATGAAACCGTGCGTCAAAACGGTTTTGTAAGGAGCGACTCCATTTCCCGCGAGTGAGAGCAAAAGAGATGATTGAAACCAGCCGCGATGTTGGTCGCTGCCTTCGAGGTAAACGTCGGCTTGCCATGGGAGCGCGGACATCTTGTCCGCGTGTGGATTTGATTTGGGCGAACTCGCGGACAGGATGTCCGCGCTCCCATGTTGCAATTCCTTGCGTCGCATTAAAACGGCGCGTGATGACGAGCCGGAATCAATCCAGACATCGAGGGTGTCGTTGGATTTGGCGGTGGGTTCTGCGCCGGTCCAATTTGCGGGTTTAACGAGCGACCAAAGTTCGCTCGCGGATTTTTCAAACCAGATGTTCGAGCCGTGTTGTTCGATTAACTTCGCGGTGTTGCGCACGATTTCGGCGTCGAGAATTCCGATACCTTGCACGTCGTAGAATGCGGGGATGGGAACGCCCCAGGTTCGTTGACGTGAGATGCACCAATCGGGTCGCGATTTAACTGCGCTTTCGATGCGGTTCTTACCCCAGTCAGGAATCCAATGGACGTTGTTGATTTCGTCGAGAGCGGTTTCGCGAAAGGTTTTATTCGTAGCAGCCGACGTGAGTCGGCTTTGATCGTTTTGAGAATTTGAAGTGAGCGGACTTACGTCCGCTGCTACGTGATCGATCTTGATGAACCACTGATTCATCGCGCGGAAGATGACGGGCGTTTTGCTGCGCCAACAGAATGGGTAGCTGTGATGATAATTCTCCTGATGGATTAACGCATTGCGCACACGGAGTTCGTGCAGCACGGCGACGTTTGCATCGCTCTTGCCATGTTTTTCCAAAATGGATTTGCCGATGAGTTCGGCGGGCATTTGCTGTTCGACGGGCAAATCGGTGGTGTGCGCAAGCGCGCCGTTGTCATCGACGGGCGAATAAATCGGGAGATTATTTTGGCGTCCGATATTGTAGTCGTCGAGGCCGTGGCCGGGCGCGATGTGGACGAAGCCCGTTCCGGTGTCGCTCGTCACGAAGTTGTCGCCCGCGAAAAGTTTTCCGGTGCGGTTGCAGAACGGATGTTGATATTCCAACTGCTTTAAATCGTCGCCTTGCAAACTGCGGATGATTTCGTAACTCGCCCAACCACATTTCTCAGCGAGCTTTGAAAGCAACAACGTCGAGACGATGAAATTTTCTTCGCCAACGCGAATGAGCGAATAACTGAAAGTGGAATTGTAAG
>JBBQAX010000115.1:0-12313 GCA_038316905.1 Verrucomicrobiota bacterium
CCAATCAAGCCGCGCTCGTGCAACCGTTGCTTCAAGACCTGTTTGGCGCTGAATCCGTAATCGAGCTTCGTGGAAAAACTAATCTCGAATTTTTTGCGGCCGTTAAATTGAGCGAGGCGCGCTCCAAAGTTTGGGAGACGAATTTGCTCAAACTTGTCAAAGGTTCAACGCCAGTCAAAGTGGATGGAGCGGTGGGATGGCAGGCGAAAGCGAATCGCAATTTCCTGAAGTTTTTTCGTGATGGCAACTGGACGGTTGTCGCCCTTGCACTGGAGCAATCACCGGCGCAATCTGATTTTCTAAAACGAGTTCGCAGCGGTCTTTCTCCTGCAAAAGAAATGCTGGAAGCCGATATCAATTGGCCCCAGCTCCAGCGCTGGATTCCGTTGGATTCCATTCCATTGAAGCTTGCGCGAACAGAACTTAAAATTGTGGCACAAGGAGAAAACTTACGCAGCACGGTTCGTGTAATTTACCCTGAGAAAATTGAATGGAAATCCGAGCCATGGCAGATTCCAACCGAAACCATTCGTGATCCATTGATCAGTTTCACCGCCGGACAAAAACTCGCGCCATTTTTCAAACCGTCGAAAGCGCTTCAGCAACTGAGTTTCAATCCGCTCACGAACCAGATTTATTTCTGGGCGCAATCGCAGATGCCGTTTCAAACTTACTTCGCGGCACCGGTTAAGAATGCGACCAACACGATGCGGGCACTTGGACCGCAGCTCGCTTCCACATTTAATCCGACATTGAAAAAGCGCGATGGAGGAAACCTGACTGTCTCCACCAACCGCGTCGATCTTTTCTGGCAGGGCTTGCCGATCATCGTTCCGTACCTCGGTGCTGCAAAAGAGAAGAAGGGTTTGGAGTTGTTGATTGCCGGGCTTTTCCCTCTCGTGCGTAATACAAATCTCCCGCCCGCGGAATTGTTTGGGCAGGTGACCAGCCAAAAGGATTTGGTTTTCTACGATTGGGAAGTCACGCAACCGCGCCTTTCGCAATGGCTGATCGTGGGGCAGTTGCTGCCGCTATTCTCCAAAGAAATCATTACAGGTCCCGGCGGAACAAATCGATTTGTGCCCGCAAAAGTGCCAGAGCAAAAATGGCTGACGGCAATTGCGCCGAAGCTCGGCAACACCATCACGCAAGTGACCTTCAAAGCGCCGAATGAATTGAACATCGTTCGCAAATCGCATCTTGGGCTTAACAGCCTTGAATTGATTTTGCTTTCACATTGGATAGCGCACCAGAATTTCCCCGCAGTGAACCCGTTTTCCACGCCGCAGGGCGATGCCCGTACGGTTCCATCCTTGAAACCGCCGGCAGGTCTGCCCACCCGATAACTCATGTTGAAACTTGGAGTTAACATTGACCACGTCGCCACTCTGAGGGAGGCGCGTTATCGCGGCATCGAACGCGGCGAACCAAGCCCAATTGAAGCCGCCAGAATTTGCGAAGCTGCGGGCGCGCATGGCATCACCGCCCACTTGCGGGAAGATCGCCGCCACATTCAAGACCGCGACATTTGGAAACTGCGCGAGACGATTAAAACGCGATTGAATTTTGAAATGGCCAATTCTCCAGAGATCGTGGCCATCGCATTGAAAGTGAAACCGGAAATCGTTTGCCTGGTTCCCGAGCGACGCGAGGAAGTCACGACTGAGGGTGGCCTCGACGCTGCTGGCCACGAAAAAGCGCTGATCGAAACGCGTCAGAAAATGAATGACGCGGGAATTGAAGTCAGCCTTTTCATCGCGCCTGATTTGGGTCAGGTCGAAGCGGCGGCGCGAATTGGTGCGCAATTTATTGAACTGCACACCGGCGCGTTTGCTGAGAAATTTCACGCCAAGGCCGAGCGAAATGTAGAAATTGAGCGGCTGGTGGCGGCAGCAAAACATGCCCACGCGCTCGGGATTCAAGTGAACGCCGGCCACGGATTGAACTACGAAAATCTTCCCGTTCTCCACATCGTTCCCCATCTAGTGGAACTCAACATCGGCCACAGCATCGTGAGCCGCGCGGTCTTTGTGGGATTGGAAACCGCCGTGAAAGAGATGTTAGAGTTGATGAAACAGTATCGCGCGCAATGATTTTAGGCACGGGCATCGACATCATTGAAGTCGCGCGCATCGAAGCGTCGCACGAAAAATTTGGCGCACGCTTTGTGCAACGTATCTTGCGACCCGCCGAAATTGCCTATTGCCTCGCGCACAAGCGACCCGCGCCTTTTCTGGCGGCGCGATTCGCGGCGAAGGAAGCGATCTCCAAAGCGTTCGGCACCGGCATCGGCGCGCAACTTGGGTGGCAGGACATGGAAGTCGGGCGCAAGGAAAGCGGTGAACCGTTTGTCATTCTGCACGAGAACGGCTTAAAACTTTTGGAAAAGCGCGGCGCGCGAATCGTTCACTTAAGTTTGAGTCACACCGATCAACACGCTTCAGCGATGGCGATTTTGGAGAGTTGATTGTGAGCTTAAAATTTTTCTTCGGTTTCACGCTTCTGATGCTTTGTTCCTGCGCTCGCTTCAACACACGTGAACCTTCGACGCTTTCTCGTTACGAATTTAATGAACCGCAGATGGGTGTTCCATTCCGCATGGTCTTTTACGCGAGATCGGAAATCGAAGCGGAGACCGCGTCTTTGGCCGCGTTCTCCCGGATCAAACAACTCAACGGGGTATTGAGCGATTACGATCCCGACAGCGAATTGAGCAAACTTTCGCGTACCTCTGGAAGCGGCCAGCGCGTGAAGGTCAGTGAGGATTTGTGGTTTGTGTTGAGTCGAGCGCAGAGGATGGCCGAGCGGAGCGGGGGAGCTTATGACATCACCGTTGGACCAGTCGTGAATCTCTGGAGAAAGGCACGGCGCGAGGGAAAACTGCCGGACGCCGATCGTCTCGCTGAGGCGCGCAAGGCGGTTGGTTATCGAAATCTTCGCCTTGATCCAACACTTCAGACTGCGGAACTGCTTGTGGCAAATATGCGATTGGACCTCGGTTCCATCGCTAAAGGATTTGCGGTGGATGAAGGTTTGCGCGTGTTGGGCGAACATGGAATCAAACGCGCGCTGGTCGCGGGTGCCGGGGATTTGGCGGTGAGCGAACCGCCTCCCGGCAAAGAAGGCTGGCGAATCGAAATCGCGCCGCTGGATGCGCCAGACGCGCCTGAGAAAAAATTCGTGCTCCTGAAAAAGGCTGCGTTGGGAACGTCGGGTGATTTGTTTCAACGATTGGAAATCGAAGGAAAACGTTATTCGCACATTGTGGATCCGCATACGGGCATCGGCTTAACCGATCACAGTCTGGTCAATGCAATTGCGAAAGATTGTGTCACAGCAAATACGCTTGCGACCACGGCGAGTGTGCTTGGGCCTGAAAAAGGGTTGAAGCTGGCAGAAAAAACGCGCGGGGCGGCTATCCGCATTTTGCGCAGGCCGCATGGAGTGATTGAAGAGTATGAATCATCGGGATTCAAACGGTTCTGCGAATAGCCAGCGGCGGAAGGCACGCAGATTTGTTCGCGCCAACTGCACAAAAAAAAGAGACGGCTCAATGAGCCGTCTCCTTCAGTTATGCGTTCGATAGATTTAAACCGTGATCGTCTTTCCAGGAATCGCGATCGGATAACGGCCTTCTTTGTCAGGCATCGTCGGCGGATTTGCATCCCACGCAAAAGTTTTCGGCATGAGATCAATTTGGGAATTGAGCGCCTGATCCCATTCCACGAGCTTTCCTGAATAGGTCGCCATGCGACCCATGATTGCGGTCAGCGTGCTTTTCGCGCCGTTGAACGCTTCGTTGTAGGATTTGTTGTTGCGAATCGCGTCGAACAAATCGTCATGTTCCTGTTGATAAGGATCGCGCGCGCCTTCTTTTTTGAACTTCCAAGCATTTGCTCCCCGGATGGTGTGAGCACTGATATCGCAGTTGCCTTTGGTGCCGACAACATGTTCGGAGACGCTGCTCCAACATCCTTGGATATGTTGGCATTGGCTGAACATGTGCGAACCATCCGCGTACTCATATTCAACGGCATGATGATCGAAAATTTCGCCGTGATCGATTCCCGTGCGAACCTGGCGTCCGCCTAATCCGTGGCAACGAACCGGATACGCCTGCTTCACCCAGTTGATGACGTCAAGATTATGAATGTGCTGTTCGTTAATATGGTCGCCGCAAAGCCAGTTGAAATAATACCAGTTCTTCATCTGGTATTGCATTTCGGTCTGTCCCGCTTCACGAGGGCGCACCCAAACGCCGCCGCCATTCCAGTAACAACGCGCGGAGACAATGTCGCCGATCTCGCCGTCGTGCAGACGTTTCATCGTTTCGAGATAGCCGAGTTGATGATGGCGTTGCAACCCGACGCCCACTTTCAGATTCTTCTTCTTCGCTTCTTCCGCCGCAGCAAGAACACGACGAACTCCAGGCGCGTCAACCGCGACCGGCTTTTCCATGAAGACGTGTTTGCCCTGACGCACGGCTTCCTCGAAATGAATCGGACGAAAACCGGGAGGCGTGGCGAGAATCACCACATCCGCCAATGCGATCGCTTGTTTGTATCCATCGAACCCAACGAACTGATGCGCTTCGGGAACATCGACTTTTTCGCCGTGTTGCTTTTTAAGATGCCCAAGACTGTTCTGGAGTTTGTCTGCAAAAGCGTCCACCACCGCGACCAATTTGGTGTTTCCACTGGTACTCAATGCCTGGTCTGCTGCGCCAGACCCGCGACCGCCGCAACCAATGAGCGCGATTTTCAAAGCGCCTTCGTTTCCTGCGGCGAAAACTTTTCCGGCCAGTGAGCCGACGATGGTTCCACCGATAGCGGCGGTGGATGTGGTTCTAAGGAAATCACGGCGCGTGAATTTGTTTTCAGGGACGGATGAATTGTTGTTCATAATTATTTGTGTCGGTGACGCCTACTGTTTACTCATTTTCAACCCCACTATTCCAATAGTTTTTCATTTCTTCCGCTGACGGCACTTTGAGCGGACGAACCACCCGCATCCCCAGGAACTGCGCGTCGGTTAAAAACCAGATACTTTTAGGGAGCTGAGGGTCCTGCATTTTCCAGTCTTTATTGGAACCGCGCCGACCAGCGCTGCGAAGCGCGATCGCGTCGTCATCCCACGAGCCGCCACGCGCGGAATGCGGGTATGGCTTCGTCGCTTTATTCCACGGATTTTGCGCGATGATATTTTCGAACTGCTTGTAAAACCCGGCATCGTATTGATCCAGCGTCCACTCAGTGACATTGCCGTGCATGTCGTGCAATCCCCAGGGATTCGGTTTTTTCTGTCCGACCTTTTGATATTTGTAATCGCTATTATCGACGAACCACGCGTAGTCGCCGATTTGTGATGCGTCATCGCCAAAGGAATAAGCTGTCGTCGTTCCAGCGCGGCAGGCGTATTCCCATTCCGCTTCCGTGGGTAAACGATAGAAATGACCGGTCTTTGCACTGAGCCATTGGCAATATTTATTCGCGGCGTGTTGCGTCATGCTGATGGCAGGGAAACCAATCTTGCCCATGCCGAAACTCATTTCCACGTAAGGCCTGGTCGGGCGTGTGACGGCATCGGAGCTGTCGCTCGTGTAAGTTCCGTCCTCGGCTTTTTTCTTTTCCTCCGCATACATGAACAACTCGTATTCGTCCCAGGTGACTTCGTGTTTGCCGATCCAGAATGGGTCGAGCTTCACCTTGTGTGGTGGCGCTTCATCGGGCTTGTGACCTTTTTCCGATGCGGGACTTCCCATGACAAATTCGCCACCGGGAATAGGAATCATCTCAAACGTCGTCGTGCCGGAAACGGTGTCGGTGTATTTCTTCATCTCCGCTTCGGAGTTCTCTTTCGATGCAGCCAAAATCTTTTTGTGAATCTCGGAGACGACAATCAGTTCAGGATCTTGAATTACGCCGCCTGCGCCGCCGAGTTTCACGTCCGCTGGCCAGATCGCGCCTTGATCGACCCATAGTTTTAGCATTTCAACGGCGCGTTCCGAGAGCGGCGCGCCTTTTTCCAGAATCGGCTTAATATCGCGGGCGAAATCGACCTTCAAAACGTTCGTGAGCGTCACGCCATCTGGCCAATTTGCGCCTTCATTAATCCAGGTTTTAAGAACTTCAGTTTCTTCTTTAAGCAAAGGCTTGCCGCTATCTTTCGGCGGCATGATTTTTTTGTGGTCAGCAGGAAGGACCGTGTATTTGTAAACCAAACTTCTTTCGGCATCGCCGGGAATAATGTCGGTATCGTGATCGCCGCCTTTCAGCGCTTCGGCTTTGGTGGAGAGATCGTATTCGCCGTTTTTGTGGGCATTGCGAGGGCCATGGCAGGAGACGCAATTCATCTCCAGAATTGGTTTTACCTGTTTGACGAAATCAACGGCGGCGCGGCTGGAGTCGGGCGATGCGACGGAACAAAAGACGGTTCCAACGATTAGGGCAGAGAAGGTGTTTTTCATTCAAAAGCGATGCGGAATATTTTTCACGGCGAACAAATCAAAGTCAATCTTGCAACCGCATAGAAACAGACGACCTCAACGGCGGATTCATTCGACGAGAACCTACTCCAATTTCCTTTTACAACACGGGGAGTTTTCCGCAGCGTGAGCGGACTCTATGAAACGCAGAACAATTTTCTCCGTGTTCGCGGTGGCTGCGTTGTTGGCCCTGATCTTCTTTTGGACCAAGCCCACTCCGTTACTTCCAATCAAGCTGCCAAACCCAAATGGCTATGATGATTTGATCAGGGCGACCCAAATGTTCGTGGGAAATCTGCCGGAATGTTATTGGGACCGATGGGACGATGATTGTGCTGAAAACGTCCGCGCACTTTTAGAATCAAATGCGGAAGCCCTCGGAATGGCCCGACTCGGGTTAACTCGTGAATCGCGGATTCCGATCGTTTATTCCCGGGCCTATTTTGCGCAGCACCTGCCCGAGTTGGCTTCGCTAAAGCGACTTGCTCAGCTCATGATTGCAGAGGGGAAATTGGCGGAAATGGAAAACCGCATCGACGACGCGATTCAAAGCTATCTGGGCGTAGCGCTTATCCACGAAAAGATGCGTGGCGGTGTCACTATTGACGAACTGGTTGGGATCGCCATCGAACATATGGGGGTTGGCCCATTACGAAATTTGGCGGATCAGATGACCGTCATCCAACGTCGTGAAGTAATTGAAAAACTCTCGCGCCTGCATATCAATCGCGATTCTTATGAGGATGTCCTGGCGAATGAAAAGCGCTCCATCAAGGTGGGAAGTATCCGGGAAAAATTTGAATACTACGGCAAGTTTTGGCAGAAGCGAAAAACGGAACGGTATTTTCTGAGAATGCTTAATTATTCGCGGACACGCTTGGGTCTTTTTCTGGTTGATCTCGGTTTGCGCAATTTCGAAGCGGAGAATGAGCGTCCACCCAAAACACTTCAGGAATTAGTTCCAGAATATCTGCCGTTCTTGCCGAAAGATGATTTTAGCGGGAACGATTTCGTGTACCGACCTTCGACGAATGGTTACGAAGTTTATGGGCTGGGCCCCGACGGCATTGACGATGGTGGAAAACCACTTGTCCGCAAAGGAATGGATTCACCCGGCGACATGCTTCCCAACGCGCAATTTTAACTCAGCCCGAACTCCGAAGTAGCGGCGAGCATCCCTGCTTGCCGTAGAGCCGGGCTTCCCAGCCCGGCGGAAGGAAACTCACGCAGGTCGGACGGGGTTGGAATTTTTGGAGCCGCACCAAAAAACACGCTTCCATCCGGGCGGCAAGGATGCCCGCCCTCTACAGCAGGCAGGGATGCCTGCTGCTACCGGCCCGGCGTCGCATCCATTCCTATTTCGGAGTTCGGGCTCAGGCGATTTAGTAACCCACCAACTGAGACGGACGATCGCGATCCGAGTTCAGGCTGAAACGCGGAAACGCTTTCAGAGAAAATGTCACCGCAACGGTGAAATCATCCGTCCCATCGCGATTGTCGCGCACGCGGAATGTCAGCGCGGCGGTCCAACTCCGCAGATCACGATAAACGGTGTAGTATTGCTCTTCCAAAGTTCCGTCGCGCGCTTCGAAATGATGCGAAATGCGCGTGCCCCAATTTTCATTGAGCCGATAATACAAGCTCGTCGTGAAAAGATTGTTCCCCGGGCCGGAGCCATTCTCGCGATGTTCGTCGAGATAACGATGCCCCAAACTCAGGCTCCAGACATTGTTCGGTTCGAGCAAGAGACGATGTTGCGCTTCGAGCAAACTGCTGTCGTTCAGATCGTAACGCACGTCAGATTGAACCGTGATCCAGGTGCGTGGTTGAAAGTCCAAACTCGAGGTGAGCGGAGCAAAAGTTGATTGTTTGGTTTCATTCGGGCCTCTGGTGTGATCGATTCCCTGGTTAATTCTCCAATCCGTGAACAAACTCCAATGCAATAAAGTTTCGATGCTATCGTCGCGCTTTGTTTGCAGAAGATTGCGCATCCCGATCCGAACGACGTTGCGCGCGTCAATCGTGTCGATCGCGTTGTATTGCGGGAAATCAATGGGCAAGGTGCGCAAGCTCTGCAATTCGTAATCAAACTGCGGAAGGTCGCGGGGTCGGACGCTTGGTCGTGGCACGTAAGCGTAGTTCAAGGAAGGTTCGATAATGTGACGCAATCCGCGCACGTCTAAAAGTTTGTTTTCTGCGCCCGCCCAAGTGCGTGACGATTTGAACGAAACTTCTGCTCCGGTGTTAAACACGCTGCGCACTTCCTCGTCAGTAACCGCGCCGCGTCCTTCTGATTCGCCATAATAGGTGAAACGACCACCGACTCGCGGGGTAACATTCAACCAACCAAAAAAGGTTTTTGGCAGAACAACTTGATGAAAGGAATCGGCGCGTGCGGCGGCGTAATTCGTGGATCCATCGAGGAAACGGCGATTGAAATAGCCCACGGAATTTTCGCCTTCGTAATAAAGCGGCGTATCGCCGAGTTGTTGTCGCAACGCGGTGAGCTTTACGTCGGGCAATCGCTCCACGGTTTCCTGAAAGTCGTTGACCTGCGGTTGCGCCAGAATATCGAGACTGAAGTTCGGCCAGAGCTGATTCACCTCCAGAAACGACTTCGGCTGAACATTGCGGCGATATTCGCTTTCGAAAAAATCGCGGTCCACATAAGCGTCGCTTTGGTAATTGGCGACACCCGTGATGGTCAGATTCGTTCGAATCGTTGTGCGGTGTGAGAAGGCGATGCGTTGGCGCTGTTCGGAAATGTTGTTGGTGCGGAAATCGACCCCCGGCGCATTGTCGTGGGCGTAGTAATATTCAACCTTACCGTCGCCGAGTTTGCCAAAGTGATAGCCAATTTCCGGTCCACCAGCCGCGCCGCGTTTCGTCCGGTAATCCATGTGAATGGCCGCATCAATTTTGTCTTCCCAATACCAGTTGTAAGTCGTGAGCAGGAACGCGCCGTATTTGCTGCGATAACCCGGCGTGAAATCAAAATGGTTTACGCGATGACCAATGGAGCGGCGATAGTACGGAAAATAAAAAACCGGAACGTCGCCGAAGCGCAACGTGACTTGGCGCGCTTCGAAATATTTATTGGGAACAATGGTTAACTTGCGCGCGCGAACTTTATAGGCGGGTTCCGCATAATCATCTGTGGTGATGATCGCGTTCGTCGCAGAATAAGTGTCGTTGCTCCGGTTTCCCATTAAACCTTCACCGGCGATGAAGAAAGGGTTCTGCCCCGTCTTAAACTCCGCCGATTGCATTTCCGCCGTTTTAAAATTGTAGAGAATCCGGTCGCCACGCCAGAGAACGCCGCGGCCTTTGATCGTGACATCGCCCTCCGCGACCACTTCTCCAGTGCGCTCGTTGCCCTGAACGTTGTTGGCGGTCAAAACAACATTGCTGCCAGAAATGACCGCGCCATTAGTCAGAATGAGAATTCCGGTGCTTGGATCGTAATCCACAAACCCCTCGTCATTCTGGGAATAGAATTCGAAGCTGGGTTCGTCCTGGGCGTGGGTCGCGGTGGCAATGCAGCAGAGAAATAAAATGAGGCAAAGCGCGCGTAATTGTTTCATCAAGCGCGCAAGGCTAAACAAAACAGGGAAATACTGCCAAGCGATGATTTGGGCCTAGAAGAGATTTTCAGTTCAGAGAAACTCGACTTCCGTAAAACCAAGTTGCAGAAAAAGATTTTTTATCTGGCTGCGGGCGCGTTCCTCGGCTTCTTTCAAAATTCCGTTGTGTCGCGCGGCGCGCTTCAAATCGTCCACCGCCTGGCGACGCGCGTTCTGTTCGAGGTTGCGATCAAAGCTGCGCAGAAATCCGGTTTTGCGCTCTAAAACCTGAGTCTTACTGTCGTCGAGAAAAGCATCGGTGATGATAGCAGGTGGCAGCTTGATCGAGATGCTTTTTTCAAAAACATGGAGATCGTTTGTTCCAATTTTCTGGAAATCGATTCCTCCTTTGACAATGCCATGAGCGACTAGCATCACACGATTCTCTCCGGCAAATAACTGGCCGAAAGTCGTCTCAGACGGCGATTCCAGGATCACCAGTTTTTCGAAAACGTATTTTACCGTGGAAAGTTCCGAGATGGTTTGGATCTGTTTTAAGAGCGCCGAAGTGTTTTGGATTTGCGCGGGTGGATTTGATCGGGAAAATTTCAGTAAAACGATGCCCGTAAAAATACCTATAAACAAAACGAGGGCGACTGCAATCGCAGCGAGGACGAATCGTTTTAACATGGGATGAAGCTAAATTTTTTCCGGTGAAGTTGAAAGGCGGAAGTGAGATTTCAATTATACTTTGCGCGTGCGACGAGGGTCACCAGCCGAACGGATTCCAGTACCACTGGCCGTTTTGTTGAATCATGTAAATAATCAGTTCGTTTGCAGGTCCGGTCGTGCGCGTGCCCTCGTGGTTGCGCAAGTGCTTCGTTTTGATGGAAGCCGATTCCAAACAAGGAATTTTCACAATTACCGTGCCGTCGGAAAGCGTTTCTCCTTGCGCAACGCCGTAACGAATTCCTCCGTCTTTAAGCTCCTTTAAAAGATTTTTGGTCGCGGCCATATCTTTGGACATGGATTTTAGCTTTTCTACGGTAGCGGAAATAGAAGCATCAGTTTGTTTGTGAACAGGCAGAATGGGTTTGCCATTATCGGCGATGTTTTTTGCCAATTTTTCATAGTTGTCATTGAAAAGGTCGGCGGAGATTTCCTCAAAGGCTTTGAGGGCCGCTTGTTTTAACGACCCTGATACATTTTCAACGATTTTTTGCGAAACAGATGGGGCAACAACAATAGCTTGTTGGTGCCGGGTGTTTCCTTCTTCTATGATTTCGACTCGGCGAGGATTCTCAAAATCTTTGTTAAATAATTAGGCAATAATTCGAGCGTTTCTTCGGATACAGGCTCGGACTGTGCCTGCTCCACTGTTTTTGCATAGGCCACCATGCGATCTAAGCGGATACGAAATTCCAAATATTTCTTGATTTCCGGATCCTGAACGCTATCCAAGATTAAATCTATTTTTTCCTTGAGATCGGTTTTTCCAGACAGACTGTAGCCTAGGACAACCCATGTGACTGTTTCTTGCGCATTGTTCAGGATTTTTTTTTGGGCTGCGCTCGGCCACCGCATGTTCAAACTTTCTGCCGCCGATGGGTCAAGAAACTTTTCCAAAAATTCCGAGGCTTGCTCGACTCCTCTTCGAGACATAAGCCCCAAGCTTTCGAACGCTGCTTGGACTGCGAGAGTCTGCAATTTCGATAAATCTCCTGAATACCGAGTTGTTAGCATCTGTTCCACACATTTCACTTCCACTTCACTTTGGCCAGCGATTTTTCGCCAATGGCGAGCCGAATTGGGAAACCAAAAGGGGTCAGTCCCTGGGACTGACCCCTTTTCAGAAATCATGTCAAAAGTGGGGACTGAGCGGACGATCTCCCGGCAGGAAGAACCCCGACTGAGAACCTGGCTCAGGAACGCCCAGAACGTCAGGTTCAGCGGATAAGTGCGTTGGCGGCTGTTGATCCCTTTGGTGGTGGGAGATAAGAGGCAAGCGGGCAACCAAGGCCCGAAGATTTCGCACAACCGGCTCAAAGAGGACTGCCGCCAGTGCTCAGATTGGGCGCGTAACTGGTCGAGTTGGGAACGGCGCTGCCGACCCAAAAGCCGGTGCGAAATCCCCGGCAGAAACGGTGTGGTTTGAAACATCCGCCAGCTTAACCAACCCGCAAATTTGTACAATTACAAAACTGCATTTTGAACAAATTATCTTTTGATCACTCTGCCTTATCTATTGAGACTCGCATAATAGAGT
>JBBQAX010000116.1:0-12311 GCA_038316905.1 Verrucomicrobiota bacterium
GGAGATTTGGATCATGCATCCACGCTTCCCAAAGTGGGTTTTGCTTTCCGTTCCGACACATTCCAGAAAGCATGATGGTGTAGTAACACACCGCATCCTGAAACAAATCGTTGGTGACACGCAGTGCTTGGTGAACGTCCGTGTTGTAAACGTCATTTTTTGACGTCTTCGCCCTCTTTGGATGTTTCGGGTGAACCGATTCCTCAATTAAAACTTCGTAAGTGCGATAGAGTTCGCTTGGCATAAATTTATTTTGTTGTCAGTTCACCGCGACCTGAAAAATCTGGTGATGTTGCCAAAGCGCGTTTTGCCACGGCTCATTCAACTGGCGATTGAGTTCGGCGAGCTTCTGACGCGCTTCGATTCCTTCTGCGCTTTCGTTCTTTGCCAAAAGGCGTAAGCAATCACGTTCCTTTTCCAGATGTTGAAATTTCTCGCGAGTGAATCCCAATGGATGCCATTGCATATTGCCGTCAGCGTCCTTGCTGCCGGGGATTTCAACTTTCGTCACGCGGCCCTGATAAATGCGGTTCATAGTTTCCCTTTCAAAATGGTTGAGGTCTGAAAGTTCTAGCGCGTGTTTCCAGTCATTGCCAGAGATATTCCCGAGGCTTTTTCTGCAAGTACAATTTCGGAAAGTTTCGCCCGCCAGAAATGTGAAACCCACTCTGAACAGGTAGGAGAACCAATCAAAACTGACACGCGATATAAGCTTCGATCCGAAAATTATTGCGAATGACGTCTGTATCAGTCTTGTGGCAGTGATGCCGCGCGAGAAATCAGTTATTGCCCGCCAGCTTTTGAACCCATTTTCCCGTTCCCTGGCTGTAGGTTGAATACGCTCTTTCGCCCAAGGTTTCGCGCAAAGTCTTTTCCGTCTCAGCCTGAATTTCCCGCAGGATTACCTGCCGATCGCTTTCGGGAACATTCGAGTTGGCGAGAAGGTTCTGCTTTTCGGCTTCAGCAATTTGTTTGATTTCGAAAATCGTTTGCGCGGTGGAAACGGGAAGCTCGTAAACCTCGGCGAAAACGCATGCGTTGCGAAAGTCTGTGTTCTGCGCCAGCTCATATTCGGCGTAACGCGCTTCGCCCAATTGCAGTTTGATCGCTTCACGCATTGTGGTTTGCGCTTCCGCTTTTTCGTCGCTGGAGGCAAAAGCAAACTTCTCCGCAATCGCGTTGTGCATCGCAAAGAGTTCGCGAAATTCAGATTCGCTCGGATTGAAACCAATCAATTCCGCGCGCAATTGGTTCGCTGTGCTCGACGTGCGCAACTCAAATTCCGCGAGTTCCGAACCGGACAAAAGTTTGCCAAGTTGTAATTTGCGTTGGGCTTCGATTTTTTGAAGTTCCTCAATGTCGGCTGACGATGGATTTCCACTCGTCCGTTCCAGGACACGTTCGCGCAATCCTTCGATTTCATCGCGCAATGTTAGAAGCTGGCTTCGTTTGTCTGGAGTCAAAAAGTCGAGTTTCCGCTCATCCTCGTTCGTATCGACGAAATATTTGTTCATCTCTCGTTCGTAATTGATGCCGAGTAATTCGCGCAGCACTGACGGAATTTCCTTATCAATGGAGGCGAGTTGCTTTTCCTGTTGCTCAAGTTGTTTCGCATTCAGTTTTCGCTTTTCGTCGGTTTCCCAAAAGCGGAACTCGCGGCCATTGTGGTAAGTCTGGCCACGTTGTGACGCGTAAAGTTTCAGGATGTCCGTCAGAATAATATCTTTGATGGTGGTTTCCGGGCATCCAACCGCGCGCAGATTGGCAATGTATTCGCGGTAATCGCTCGACTCGACCTGGCTCCAGTTGAATTGGTTCGTGACGTAAACAATTTTGGTTTCAGAAGCGACGGCTTTACTGGCTGATGCGGGTTTGGATTTTGCCGACTTCAGTAAGGGTCGCGATTCCGCTGACGAAAGTGTCTTTCCCGAAGGAGTTTCTGACGAAGCGCGTTTCAAAGCGAAATAGCCAACGCCAAAAAGGCCGACGCTGAGCAACAGCAGGACGATTACGAATTTAGTCTTCATCGACGCGTCATTTTAAGGAAGGCAGGACGAAGCGTCGAGCCGCAAGAAAAAGGAGCGCAGACGATTGGTCTGCACTCCTGCGATTGTTGAAGAACTCGTTCAACGCACCACTTCGAATGCAAAACCTTTCAAGTATTCTGTCTCGGCAATCGACGGAATAATTGGATGGTCGGGCGATTGGCTATAAGTGGCGACGCGGCGTAAAATGCGGCGCGCATCGTAGGCGGCTTCGAGAATAATCGCCTGAAACATTTCCGCATCAACGTGGTGTGAACAGCAGAAGGTGGCGAGCGTTCCGCCGGCGCGCAGAAGTTTGAGCGCGCGGAGATGAATTTCTTTGTAGCCGCGCATTGCGTCAGGAATTGCAGAACGACTCCGGGTGAATGAAGGCGGATCGAGAATAATCCCGTCAAATTTTGGAATGACTTTTTCGTGCGGACGAACGGCGGTTTGCGTCTTCAACCAATCGAAAACGTTGACGGTTTCAAAGGAACATTTAGCAGCCAGATTATTTGCGGCGGCATTCCGAGTCGCGGCGGCAATTGCGTCAGCGCTCTGGTCGAGCATGTGGACTTGCGTGGCGCCAGCACGGGCAGCGTGCAGGCCGAATCCACCGAGGAACGTGAAGCAATCCAGCACGTTCCCGTTTTTCATCAGGTCAGCGACTTTTTGATAATTGACCTGTTGATCGAGATACAAACCGGTTTTGTGGCCACCCGCGATATCGACTTCAAACTGCATTCCGTTGAGTTTGATCTTCACCGGGCCGTCGATTTTACCGAATAAAACCCCGTTGGCCTCGGCCATTCCCTCGAATTTGCGGAACGAACTTTCGCTGCGTTCAGCAATGGCCTTTGGTGAGAAGATTTTCTGCAACGCAGCGACGATCATTGCTTTGCGCTGGTCCATGCCGAGCGAAGAAGTTTGGATAACCAGGACATCTTCGTATTTGTCGATGATGAGTCCACTGAGAGAATCGCTCTCGGCATTGACAACGCGGAAGGACGTCGCATCCGGCATGTGCTTTTTGCGAATGGCAAGGGCGGCGCGAATCTGTTGTTCGAAATATTCCCGCGTCACATCGACGCGTTCCGGGGCAAGGATGCGGACGTTGATTTTCGATTTGGAATTATAGAAGCCGACACCGAGAAAGCGTTGGCGATGATCTTTAATCTGGACGAGATCGCCGTCGTTAGCGGGTGCGGAGAGACGCAAAATTGCGCCGTTATAAATCCAGGGATGTCCGCCGACAATGCGATCCGCTTCGCCCGGCCTTAGTAAAACAGTAGGTAAAGTATCCATAATTTTGTAAACAGAGCGGGGAACATCTATTAGTTTCCAGTGGTGCGCAAGGTGCGCGTGAGAATATTATGGTGAAGGCGTTGCTTTCCCCAGGGATTTGCCTCGGCCGGAATTCGGAAGTTTTATGAAAAATTTAAATTTGTTCACCTTGATCGCAACGCTCGCCCTCGCAGGTTGTTCGACCCCTCAACAGAATCGATCCACGTTTCGTGTCATGACTTACAACATTCATCACGGTGAAGGACTGGATCAGAAGATTGATCTCGAAAGAATCGCCGATCTTATCAACCGTGAACAGGTGGACATCGTTGGCTTGCAGGAAGTGGATAAAGGAGTGGAACGCACCGCGCGACGTGATTTACCGAAGGAGTTGGCGAAGCTCACCGGCATGAAAGTCTATTTTGATCGGAATATTGTTTATCAAGAAGGCGATTATGGAAACGCGGTGCTGTCGAGATTTCCGATGAAGAAAAAGAAAAACACGCATTATCAAATGCTGCATCCCGATGAGCAACGAGGAGTTATTCAGGTGTTGCTCAATGTTCATGGCCGGGAACTTTTGTTCATGAACACGCACATTGATTACCGCCCCGCCGATGCCGAACGCCTGATGAATGTTGAAGAACTTAGGAAAATCGTTGCCGCTGCTGGCAAAACTCCGGTGATTATTTGCGGCGATTTCAATTCGTCACCCGGCAGTCGCACCCACGAAAAGATGAAAGAATTTTTGAGTGATACGTGGGAACTCGTTGGGCACGGAGATGGCTTTAGTTTCTCTGCCGCTGACCCAAAGAGCCGGATTGATTATCTCTTCATTTCGGAAGATTCAATCCAGCCGCTGAACATCGAAGTCATCAAATCGGATGCTTCGGATCATCTTCCGGTGGTGGGAGAGTTTCGGTTTCGCTAGTCGGCGGCGGTCCGGATTTCTCAATTTCCGAATCTGAGAGTAATTCGCTGTTCACGTCTCGCGTGGCGGCGACTTCCTGAGCAGAAAGCAGAGTGGCGTTCTTGATCAAGCGGCAAAATTCCTTCTTCGAAGATTTGTGACGAACGCCTTGTTTGGTCACGAGATCATCCATGATTTTGTATTCCACGGATAATCGTTCCAGCAGCGCAATACGGACATATTGTTCGCCAAGTTTCCAGGTCTGGCCTTGAAGTAATTTCATCGCACGTCGAGTTTGGTCCACTTCGCGTTGCCCTTGGACGACTTCACCACAGCCTCGATAAAAGCCATTCCTCGAACGCCGTCTTCAATTTTTGGGAAATCGTTGGCTATATCATCTTTCGTCAATTTTTTGCCTTCTTCACGAGCGCGAATCGCATTGGCAAAACTTTTGTAAATGTTCGCGAACGCTTCGAGATAACCTTCAGGATGCGAGGGTGGGGTGCGTCCAGCGGCTTTGGCGGCGTCGCTCAGATAACCGTTGGCTGTGCGATAAATCTGCATCGGCTGATCCGGCCACTTCACCAACAGAGAGTTTGGTTCTTTTTGATGCCACTCAATGCCGCCAATTTCGCCATAGACACGGATGTTTAAATTATTCTCTTCACCAACGCTGATTTGGGATGAATGCAGAATTCCTTTCGCGCCGTTGTTGAAACGCAGCAACACATTGACGTCATCGTCGAGCTTGCGACCTTTTACAAACGTCGTGATGTCCGCCGCGAGTTCTGAAATTTGCAAACCGGTGATATATTCGGCGAGATTCTCTGCGTGCGTGCCGATGTCGCCCACGCAACCACCCGCGCCACTGCGTTTCGGATCGGTGCGCCACGCCGCCTGTTTTTGTTCTGATGCTTCGAGACGGGTGGCGAGCCAGCCTTGTGGATACTCGACGACTACTTTGCGAATTTTCCCGAGCTTGCCCGAGTGAACGAGCTCGCGCGCTTCTTTGACGAGCGGATAACCGGTGTAATTATGCGTCAAGCCGTAAATCAAACCGGTCTTCTTGACGAGATCGCGTAGCTTCTTGGCCTCAGCCAGATTGAAGGTCGCAGGTTTGTCGCTCAACACGTGAAAGCCATTTTCCAGCGCCATCTTTGCCGGTGGAAAATGCATGTGGTTGGGCGTGACAATGGCGACGAAATCCATGCGTTGATCTGCGGGCAATTTTGCTTCGGCTTTGATCATCTCCTGGAAGGTTCCGTAACAGCGATTGGGAGGAAGAAATAAATCCGCGCCGCTGGCCTGGCTGCGTTCCGGGTCTGAAGAAAATGCGCCACAGACGAGTTCGATTTGTTGATCCATCGCAGCGGCAATTCGATGCACGGCGCCGATGAAGGCCCCGCGACCGCCGCCAACCATTCCGTAGCGAATTTTTCTGCTCATAATAATTCCGAAAAAGTTTAAAAGTTTGAAGTAAGCGACGCGGACTTTATATTGAGCGCGTTTTTCAAGTCAACGTGTGACTTGGTTCTCAATATGTTTACTGCCGCTGATCTTGCCCAACAACTTGCCGGAGAAATCATCGGCGATGGGTCTGCCAAAATATCTGGATTCGCCCACGCCGCGACGGCGAAACCGGGCGACCTGACCTTCGCTGAGAACGAAAAATATTTTGAAACCGCGGAGAAAAGCGCGGCGTCAGCCATTCTCGTCGATGGCGATTTCCAATCCGCGAGCAAAGTTCTCATCCGAGTAAAGAATGCGCGCATTGCTTTCGCAAAAGTTCTACCGCTCTTTTTTCCTGAGCAAAAATTTGCGGCGGGAGTTCACCCAACGGCATTCGTTGATTCGTCAGCGCATATTGATCCGAGCGCGCATATCGGACCGCACTGCGCGATAGGCGCAAATGTCAGGATCGGCGCACGGACGATTCTCGAAGGCGGAAATCATGTTGCGGCGGAATCGGCGATTGGCGACGACACACGAATTTTTCCGAACGTCACTTTATATTTGCGCACTCAGATCGGAAGCCGTGTGAGAATTCATTCTGGAACTGTGATTGGCGCGGACGGTTATGGTTATGTTTTCGATTCAGGATTCCATCGGAAGATTCCGCAAACGGGAAATGTCGTCATTCACGACGATGTTGAAATCGGCGCAAATGTGACGGTGGATCGCGGCGCGCTCGGTGCCACGACGATCGGTAAGGGAACGAAAATCGACAATCTCGTGCAGATCGCGCACAACGTGATTATCGGTGAACACTGCATTATCGTTGCGCAAACGGCCATTGCTGGCAGCACCACCATCGGGAATTACGTGACGATCGCAGGGCAGGCGGGCATTGCAGGACACTTGAAGATTGGCGATCGCGCCGTGATCGCTGGCAAATCCGGAATTATGGAAAATGTTGCCGTTGGCGAAAAATGGTTTGGCAGTCCCATTGCGTGGCCGGATCGCGAGATGAAACGTCAACTTCTGGCCGTGAAACGATTGCCTGAATTGCTGCGCCGGGTCACTGCATTAGAAAAAAGATCAAGCCCACAAAAGACTTGATCTTTGCTTGTTTAAAATAGCGCGCCATCGCTTCAGTGCGCGAACGGACATGCATCTTTTCGTAAATATGTTTGAGATGGCTGCGAACGGTCTCAACGCCGAAATTATTTGATCCCCAATTTCTTTGTTCGAATAACCCTTTAATAGCAACACCAGGATTTCTCCTTCACGAGCAGTGAGACCGACTGCGCCGTGGCTCCGGGCTTTTCACCGAAAGGACTCAACTACTCGCCGGGCGATTTCGCTCGTCATTGCAAGCCATCTCCTCCATCCGACGGAGGAGAGGGGAAGAATCGTTCTGAATCTGAGACGATCTCGGCTCCAGAGTCGTAACCTGATGCATTCCGATAAAGACCGTTCAGGTGAGGACACAAAAAGGAGAAGCGGCAATTCGCTTCTCCTTTTTTTGGGAATTGGACGTTCAGGAGATTTCCACATCGTGAGGCATTAAAACAGTTTGATAAGTTAGGCGCGTTCGTCAGAGCGTGGTGTTCGTTCAACATTTCAGTTTCGCCACGCTCTGGTGAGCGCGGCTAAAGCTCGATGCGCTACGACACGTTGCGTCTTGAAATTCGTTGCCGCGCGAAGGCTCATTCCTATAATGCGCCGATGCTCGACATAAAGTTGATTCGCGAACAAACCGATCTGGTGCGCCAGCGCCTCGCTTCCCGCAATGGCGGCGATGAAAAATATCTCGACGAAATTCTTTCGCTCGATGAACAGCGCCGCAAATTACTCACCGAAGTCGAGCACCTGAAATCGCAGCGCAATAAGGTTTCCAAAGAGATTGGTGCGTTGATGGGCCAAAGGAAAATTGAGGAAGCTGAGGCGAAAAAGAAAGAAACCCGCGACATTGGCGATCGCATCGCGGAACTCGACCATCTCGTGGCCGAAGTTGAGACCAAGCTTCACGCCATTTTGATCAGCCTGCCGAATCTGCCGAATGACAGTGTGGTCGTCGGCAAATCCGCAGAGGACAATCCATTTGTCCGAAGTCACGGCGAGAAACCAGAGTTCGCCTTCAAACCCAAATCTCACGTTGAACTTTGCGAACAGTTAAAGCTGATTGATTTTGCGCGGGCGGCGAAACTTTCCGGAAGCGGGTTCCTTCTTTACACAAACTGGGGCGCACGATTGGAACGCGCCTTGATTCAATTTCTGCTCGATCTTCACACGACGGAACACGGTTACACGGAAGTCTCGCCGCCGTTTGTGGTGGGACCGCAATGTCTGGAAGGCGTTGGGCAATTTCCAAAGTTTAAGGATCAGTATTACGGACTCGCGGTGGGCGATGATCAAAGCGAGCTTGGAAAACTTTATCTCATTCCCACTGCGGAAACGCCAGTGGCGAATAGCCATCGTTAAGAAATTCTCTCGGAGAAACAGTTGCCAATTCAGTATTGCGCTTACAGCCCGTGCTTTCGGGGCGAGGCGGGCGCGGCAGGCGTTGGCACGCGGGGCATGATTCGCGTGCATCAATTCGACAAGGTGGAGTTGATCAAAATTGTGAAGCCAGAAACCGGTTATGAAGAACTGGAGAAAATGACGGCGAATGCGGAGAAGGTTTTGCAACTGCTCGGGCTGCATTACAAAGTGATTTCGCTTTGCACGGGCGACATGGGATTTGCCAGCGCGAAGACTTATGACATCGAAGTCTGGGCACCGGGGCAGGGGACGTATCTCGAAGTTTCGAGCTGCTCGAACTGCGAAGATTTTCAGTCGCGCCGCATGGGGCTGCGTTTTAAAACGGAGTCAGGCGAGAATAAATTCCCGCATATATTAAATGGCAGTGGCACAGCGCTCGCGCGATTGTTCGTGGCCTTGATCGAAACGCATCAGCAAGCGGATGGAAGTGTTTTGATTCCTGCGGCGCTTCAACCCTATTTGAAAGCCGACAAAATTCATGCGTGACTTTTTTAACCACGAATGGACACGAACAAACACGAATGGAGCGTAGCCGCGCTCGCCAGAGCGTGGTTTGAGTTTCTGATTTTAACAACGCCACGCTCTAGCGAGCGCGGCTACACAGCTTCTTTCGATTCGTGTTGCTTCGTGTTCATTCGTGGTTGGTTCCCCCTTAAATGAAAATTTTACTGGCCAGCAGTGAGGTTCATCCCTTTTCGAAATCGGGCGGACTGGCGGACATGGTTGGCGCTCTCGCGAAATCGCTGGCCCGCGCGGGGCATCAAGTCGGGGTCGTGACTCCGTTGTATCGCGGCATTCGCGAACGTTTTCCCGACATCCAGCCATTCGATTGGAAACTGAATTTGCCGCTCGGCGATCAATGGATTCAAGGCGAGGTGTGGACAGCAACGGTCGAAAAAAACCTGACGTTCTATTTCGTCGATCAAACAGAGTTTTTTCAGCGTGGCGCGTTGTACGAAGAAAAGGGGATCAGTTATCCCGATAATGCCGAGCGATTTATTTTTTTCTCCAAAGCCGTCGTGAATCTGGCGCGCTATCTGCCTTGGAAACCCGAGTTGGTCCACGTTCACGATTGGCAGGTTGGACTGGTTCCGCTGTTGATTTTGAACCAACGATTGCATGAAGGGTGGGGGACTGCGCCGCGCACTTGCCTGACGATTCACAATCTCGCATTCCAGGGAGTTTTCCCGAAAACGAAATTTTCGCTGACGAATCTACCCGCCAGCTATTTTAATCCTGAGGCGGTGGAGTTCTTCGATTACATGAGTTGCCTGAAAGCAGGAATTCATTTTGCTGACATGATTACGACGGTCAGCCCGCGTTACGCCCGGGAAATTACTACCGAAGTCTTCGGCTGCGCGATGGATGGAGTTCTGCGAAAACGACAAGATGCGCTGGTCGGAATCTTAAACGGGGTTGATTACGACGAATGGAACACGGAACAAAATCCCTATTTGAAACACCCTTATTCACTGGATGATCTTGCTGGGAAACGAGCGAACAAAATCGCCCTGCAAAAGGAAATGGGATTGCCCATTGACGCAAACATTCCGGTGTTCGGAACTGTCTCTCGTCTTGCCGATCAAAAAGGAACCGATATTCAACTCGGCGCGCTGGAGGAAATGCTGTCGGCGGAGATTCAGTTCGTGTTGCTCGGCAGCGGCGCGGCCGAATTTGAAAAAGGTTTTCGTAAATTGGCCGAACGGTATCCCAACAAAGCTGCGATCAAAATTGGTTTTGATCAGGGGCTTTCGCATCGCATCGAGGCGGGTTGCGATTTCTTCCTGATGCCGTCGAAGTTCGAGCCATGCGGATTAAATCAAATGTATAGTTTGCGTTACGGAACCATTCCAATTGTGCGAGTGACGGGTGGTCTCGACGATTCTGTGACAGACATCTCTGAGAATCCCGATCGCGCCAACGGTATCAAATTTTCGGAAATTTCGGTCCGCGCGTTGTCCAAGGCGATTCGCAAAGCGCTCGTGCTTTATGAGAACAAACCTTTAATGGCGCATTATATCCGCAACGCCATGGAGAAGGATTTTTCGTGGGAGAAAACCACGAAGGAATACGAGAAATTTTACAGCCGTTTCCTCTAACAAAGTGCCGTTTGAAATGGTCATCAAACGCGACTAGATTCTTTGCGCATGGGAAATCTTAGGATCAAAAATCGGTTCGTCACTTTGTTGATCGCTCTGGTGGTGGTCCTAGTCGGCATTTCAATCGCCATGGCGGCTGGAAAACGGTCGGGTGTTTTTGAAGGTCAGAAAGCGCCAGCGTTCCAGGTGCGGACGGCGAATGGGAAGCTGGTAAAGTTCCCGCAGGATTACAAAGGGAAAGTCGTGTTACTGGACTTCTGGGCGAGTTGGTGCGGACCGTGTCTTAGGGAACTCCCCAGTGTGGTCGCTGCTTACGAAAAGCATCACACGAATGGATTCGAAATATTGGGCGTTAGTTTGGATCGGCCTTCTGACCAGGCGAAGTTGATGCAGGTTGTGCGGGAAAACAAAATGACGTGGCCGCAGGTTTATGACGGCCAATATTTCAAAACACCGGTGGCGGTTCGATATGGTGTGCGTTCGATTCCATGTCCAATTTTGATTGATGGCGACACGGGCTTGATTCTCGCGGAAGGAACCAATGCGATCGGACGAAAGCTGTCGCGGGCGGTTGAAAAAGCGCTGGTGGCGAAATCAACAAATCAAAACTCAGCCGTGTCTCCTTAAATCGCCGCTTCGAGAGAATCGCTGGCCTGTCACCATCACCGGAAATTTCCTTTCCTTCACTCGCTTTGCGATTATCTTCCCTGACTTTAAATGGACGCCGCACATATTAGAAATTTCAGTATTATCGCCCACATCGATCACGGAAAAACCACGCTTTCTGATCGGCTTTTGCACTCGACGGGAACCATCGCGACACGCGACATGGAAGATCAATTGCTAGACTCCATGGATTTGGAACGCGAACGCGGCATCACCATCAAAGCGCACCCCGTCACGATGCTTTACAAATCGCTGAACGGCGAAATTTACGAACTCAATCTGATCGACACTCCCGGCCACGTCGATTTTTCCTACGAAGTTTCACGAAGTTTGAGCGCGTGTGAGGGCGCATTATTGATCATCGACGCAGCGCAAGGTGTCGAAGCTCAGACCGTCGCCAATGTTCATCTCGCGATGAAACAAAATCTCGCGATCATCCCGGTAATCAACAAAATCGATTTGCCACATGCGGACATCGCGATGGCGAAAATGCAACTCGAAGATATTTTGGCGATTCCCGCAGATACGGCAATTCTGGCTAGCGCCAAACAAGGCATCGGCATCGAAGATATTCTGGAAGCAATTGTGGCGCGTGTTCCTGCTCCGAAACCGACCGGCGAACCTTCTTTGCAAGCATTGGGATTCGATTCTTATTTCGATACTTACAAAGGCGTGGTGACGCATGTTCGCGTTTTCAATGGAGAATTGAAGGCGGGCATGCAGGTGAAACTTTTGCATTCAGGAAAAACGGTTGAGGTCAAAGAAGTCGGAAGTTTCAATCCCAAACCTTACGTCCGTGATAAATTGGAAGTGGGTGAAACGGGTTATTTTACCGCAAATATTAAAAGCCCAAAAGAAGTCAAAATGGGCGACACGATCACTGATTCGCGAAATCCATCTTCAGTGTTGCCAGGCTTCCAGGAAATACATCCGATGGTGTTCAGCGGTATTTATCCCATCAACACCGCCGATTACGAACATCTCAAAGCCAACCTTGGCAAACTACAATTGAATGATTCTGCTTTTGCTTTCCAAAGCGAAAGTTCCGTCGCGCTCGGATTCGGTTTTCGCTGCGGATTCCTCGGTTTGTTGCACTTGGAAATTGTTCAAGAACGTTTGCGGCGCGAATACGGCATGGACATCATCGCGACCTATCCGAGCGTGGTTTATCGCGTGACGATGACGGATGGAGTCGTCAAAGAAATTGATAATCCGGCGTTTATGCCGGAGCAAAACTTCATCGCAAAAATTGAAGAGCCGATGGTGAAAGCATTCGTCATCTGTCCCAACGAATACATCGGCGACATGATGGCGTTGATTGCGGAAAAGCGTGGTGCCGTAGAT
>JBBQAX010000117.1:0-12215 GCA_038316905.1 Verrucomicrobiota bacterium
CTTTCCATTTTGGCCAGCGGTGTTGCGCCGCTCATTGACACTTACACCATCACCGTAAATACGGAATTGAAAAACATCACTGCGGTTCGCCTGGAAGTTTTGACGGACGCCAGTCATCCGCGAAACGGGCCAGGCAGGCAGCCGGAGAATGGAAATCTTCATCTCTCGGAATTCAGGGCTTCGATTGTGACAAAAGAAAATCAGTCCGCCGCGACAACCGTTCAGTTGCAAGATGCGAGCGCGGATTTCAATCAGGAGGGATGGTCAATCGACAAAGCGCTTGATGGCGACACCAACACTGCTTGGGGGATTTTTCCAGAAACCGGCAAGCCGCATCACGCCGTGTTTGAGTTGAAGGACAATCTAACGTTGAAAGCGGGTGAAATTTTGACGTTCACGCTGGAGCAACTGCACGGGAGAGAGCATACAATTCTGCGTCCGAGAATTTCCGTCACGACCGCGCCTCGTCCGGTCAAAGCCAATCCGTTGCCTGAGAACATCAGGAAAATTCTCGCGATCACACCGGGTCAACGTACTCCCGAACAGCAGGCCGAACTCGCGGCTTATTTTCTCAAAGGACAAATCGAGAAGGAACTGGCTGCGCTTCCACCGCCACTTTCAGTTTACGCGGCAGCGAATGATTTTGCGCCGCAGGGAAATTTCACTCCCGCCAAAGTTCCGCGCCCGGTTCATTTGTTGAAGCGCGGCGATATCAACAAACCGGGCGATGCCGCCATTCCCGGCGCGCTTTCCTGCGTGCCGGAGATTCCTTCGCAATTCGATTTGCCCGACGCGAACGACGAAGGCGCGCGCCGCGCCGCGCTCGCGAAATGGATTACGAATCCGAAAAATGTTTTGACGTGGCGTTCAATTGTGAACCGCATTTGGCATTATCATTTCGGCAAAGGCATCGTCGAAACGCCGAATGACTTTGGCGAAATGGGTTCGAAACCAACGCACCCTGAACTGCTCGATTGGCTGGCGATTTGGTTCCAAGAGCAAGACGGTTCGATGAAGGAACTTCACCGGCTGATTCTCAACAGCGCAGTTTACCAGCAGAGTTCCGAAAACAACGTGAAGTTTGCCAAAACTGATTCTGGCAATGCTCTTCTCTGGCGCATGAATCGAACTCGTCTCGATGCCGAATCGATTCGCGATGCCGTGCTGCAAATCTCGGGAAAACTGGATTTGAAAATGGGCGGCGCGTCGGTGAAACAATTTTACATGGAAGACAACGACGGGCTGAACACGCCGATTGTGGATTACAATCGGTTTGATGTGGACAGCCCCGAAAATTTTCGGCGCAGCATTTATCGTTATCTTTTTCGCAGCCTCCCCGATCCGTTCATGGATACGCTGGATTGTGCTGATCCCTCACAACTCACTCCGGTGCGAAATGTTTCGATTACGGCACTTCAGGCGCTCGCGATGTGGAACGACGCTCTCGTCGTTCGGCAAAGCGAACATCTCGCCGCACGCCTGGTAAAAATGAACAGCAACATCGAAAAGCAAATTATCGCAGCGTATGATCTCACATTGGGACGGGCGCCGAATCGCAGCGAACTCAAGGCGCTGAAAATTTATGCGAAAGAACACGGCATGGCCAACGCGTGTCGAATTATTTTAAACAGCAACGAATTTATTTTTGTGAATTGATGTGCGAATAAAATGAGAACTCCTTCACTTCATAAATTCATTGCAACCATTTTAATAGTGGTGACAGGAGCTTGGGGAGCGAGTGCGCAATCCAATCTGGTGGTTAATCCGAGTTTTGAGGCGAATGCTTTTACAAACTTTCCGGGTTATTGTTTTCAGGCCGGAAACGGGTCGATCAGCGGCTGGAGCTTTCTAGGAAACGTGGGATTGAATCCTGCGGGAGGATCGAATCCGTTCGCCAACAACGGCGTCACGCCGGATGGCAACCGGGTTGCCTTTCTTCAAAATTCCAACGCGGCTTTGAGTCAGACAGTGGGCGGACTGGTGGTTGGGCGATTTTATGAACTTCGTTTTAACTTCAATGCGCGTTCCGGTTTCCCGATTTCGCAAATTCGCGTTTCTCTCGACGGTGCGACGGTTTACACGAACGTCGTCAATCCCGTCGGCGGGACCGCAAATTATCACTCCAACAGCGTCGCGTTCGTTGCCGATGCGACCAATAAAGTGCTGCGTTTCGAGCAAACCGCCGGGGGCGACGCCACCTTGCTCATCGATAATATCATCGTGCGCAACGCTTCGATGACCACCACGGACGACATTCTCAAAGTCAGCGCGACGACCAACGAGATTATTTTGCGGGTTAAAACGCCCGTGGGACAAAAAATTCAATTCGCCGTCCTCGCGCCGTTTGAAACCAAAACCAGCGCGGTCACTTCGTCCGCGTTGATCGAGCAAGTTGTTCCGGCGGATTCGCAAATTCACCTCCCGCGATTCGTTTCCACCGATCGGATTTACTCCGGCTTCATCGCCGTTCGGACGAATACACCCGGCAACACCAATTTTTCGGGAGAAATCAAATACGCTGAAGATTTAATTGGTGTTTCCAAATACAACGAGCCGTTCCCGACGGCGCCGAGCAAAAAGGGTTTGCAAGTGCAAATGAACGCCGATGCCATTGCGATTGGAACCAAGCACGCCGCCATCAATTTGAATTTATCTCAGTTGGTTGATTTGAATCACACAGCGGGCAATCCGACGTGGGTGATGGACGGCGAGACGTTTTATTTTAACCAGTCTTATCTCAATGCAGTCGCCTTGAAACCGCTCTCCGACGCCGACATGGTTTTGAGCCTCATCCTGATTTATATTCCGAACATCAATCCCGCGCTCGATGCGTTCATGCTTCATCCGCAGTTTAATGCAGCGGGAACTTTGAGCGCGTTCAACACTTCCACGACCAACGGTTTGAAATATTTCAAAGCCAGCATGGAATTTTTGGCGGATCGTTTTTCCCGGACCAACCGCCTCTATGGACGCGCCGTGAATTTCATTGTCGGCAACGAAGTGGATTCGCATTGGGTCTGGTACAACATGGGTTTGGCCTCGATGGAAACGGTGGCGGAAGATTATTTGCGCACGGTGCGAATCTGTCAGACGGCAGTGCGAAAAGCGGCCAGCCAATCTCGCGTTTACGTTTCGTTGGATCATGGATGGAACCTCAATGTCATGGGCGATGCGCTCAAAGGTTTTCCGTCGCGCACGTTCCTTGATTACTTTGCAGCGCGAGCCAAAGCGGGTGGAGATTTTGAATGGCACATCGCGCACCATCCGTATCCCCAGAATTTGTTTGAGCCGCGCACCTGGCTCGACACGACTGCCACCGCGAATGTCCTCACCAGTCCGCGAATCACCTTCAAGAATATCGAATTGCTGCCGCAATATCTCAGCCGCAGCGAACTGCTTTATCGCGGCACACAACGCCGGATTATTTTGTCCGAACAAGGTTTTCACTCCGATGGCACCGAGACAGGTGAGCGTCGGCAGGCGGCGGGTTACTGTTACGCATTTCATAAAATCGCGAATCTCCCGGGAATCGATTCCTTCATTTTGCATCGTCATGTGGATCATTCGCTGGAAGGCGGTTTGAATCTCGGCTTGTGGCGGCGCGTTACCAATTCCATCAACACGCCCGGCACAACCAAACCGATTTACGATGTTTTCAAACAAGCGGACACGACGAACTGGCCAAGTGCATTTCAATTTGCTTTGGCGGAAATCGGCATCACGAATTGGAACCAACTCATCACCTGGAGTCCCCCCGCATTTATTGCGCAACCGACCAATCGAACAGGAATTGTTGACGGCACAATTTCGTTCAACTTGATCGCGAGCGGTTCGCCGTCACCGACTTTTCAATGGCGTTTCAACGGAGTTGATTTGACGAATAGTTTGGGAACCAGCGGCGCAACGAATCTCACGTTGACGTTGAGCAACCTGAGTTTTGCACAAGCCGGAAATTACACGGTGTTTCTCCGAAACGGTCACGGGACTTTAACCAGCAGCAACGCGTCTCTGACGGTATTAACGATGTTTGAAGGGTGGCGGCGGGCAAATTTTTCCGAAGCGGAATTGACGAACAGCGCATTCAGTGGAGCGGGCGCAGATCCCGATGCAGACGGATTGGTCAACGCGGTTGAATTTACTCTGAACAACAATCCGCGAACCGCCGATACCCGGGCCTTGCTGCAACCGAGATTAACCAACGACCTGGGCCAACTTTATCTGGTTCTAAATTATCGCGAGAGGCTCGGCACGAGCGGACTGATTTTTATTAACGAATTTTCTACTAATCTTTTGCAATGGAGCGGGCAAGGCGTGACCACCGGAATCGTGTCGCAAGATTCCGTCACACGAACCATCGAAGTTCGGGCATCGGTCAGCGGACACACCACCCTCTCTCTGCGCAGTTCCATTTATTTGCAGGAATAAATGAATTAATGAACTCAAACTCTTTTAATCGCCGTGAATTTCTTTGGCGCTTCGGAGGCGGGCTTGGCGGCATTGCCATGGCGCATTTGCTCGGCACCGAAAATTTACTCGCAGACACAGGCCTCACACCAAAACCGGAATTCAACGGCGGTTTGCATCATCGCGCCAAAGTGAAGCGTGTCGTCCAATTGTTCATGAATGGCGGCGCGAGCCAGTGCGATTCATTCGATTACAAACCCACCCTCATCAAACGCAGCGGCGAAAAATTTGATCCGGGCGAACGCGTCGAGGCGGCCACAAGTTCGCCAGGTAATTTGATGAAAAGTCCTTACGAATGGAAACAGCATGGCCAAAGCGGGCGCTGGGTGAGCAGTGCGTTTCCAAATATCGCGACATGCGTCGATGATCTGGCTTTTCTGATGGCGATGACTTCCAAGACGAACGTTCACGGACCGGGAGTTTATTTGCAGAACACCGGATTTCTTTTGCCCGGTTTTCCGTGCATGGGCGCTTGGCTTTCTTATGGACTCGGCAGCTTGAACAACAATTTACCGACCTTCGTCGTGCTGCCGGATTCGCGTGGGTTGCCTTACAACTCCAAATCAAGTTTTTCCTCGGGCTTTTTGCCTGTGGCACATCAAGGCACGATCATCAAAGCCACCGCGAAAAATCCCATCGCCGATTTGTTTCCGCCAGAGTCCGCAAAATTCATTACGAAAAAAAGTGAGGCGGACGGACTCGCGCTGTTGAACAAACTCAACCGCGAAAATCTTGCCAATCACCAGGGCGACTCTCGTCTCGATGCGCGAATTGCTTCCTACGAACTTGCCGCGAAAATGCAACTGAGCGCGCCCGACGTGCTGAATATTTCCGGGGAAACCGAAGCCACCAAAAAAATGTACGGTCTCGACGACAAAGCCACCGAAGATTTCGGACGCAATTGTCTTGCCGCGCGCCGTTTGTTGGAACGCGGCGTTCGCTTCGTGCAGGTCTGGAGCGGCACCGCCGGCGCGACCGGCAACTGGGACAATCACGCTGACATCGCCAAAGAATTCGGCTTCATCACCAACGCGACCGACAAACCCGCCGCGGCGCTGGTCAAAGATTTGAAAGCGCGCGGGATGTTCGAAGACACGCTCATCATTTGGACAACGGAATTTGGCCGCATGCCATTCAGCCAAGGCAGCGTTGGTCGGGATCACAATGGCGGAACTTTTGTCAGTTGGATGGCGGGCGCTGGAATTAAACCCGGCGTGGCTTACGGCGAGAGTGATGAGTGGTCATGGAAAGCTGAGAAAAATAAAACCTATTGCTACGATTTACACGCGACGATTCTGCATCTGCTCGGGATCAATCACGAAAAATTAACCTTCCGCAACAACGGTAGCGACCGCCGCCTGACCGATGTTCACGGCGAAGTGATTCACGAAATCTTGTGTAGCGTCGAGCCTGTGGCTCGAAAGTTCGGCGTAAAAGATTTGGCCACAGGCCGAACGCTACAGATGTCGTTCTCTGTTTTTCGTCCATTGTCCAAAAAAAAGACGAGCCAACGTTCCTGTGTTGACTCGCCATTTACCGAAAGATAACCCCACCGCAATGCCGTGGCCACAGTTCCTTTGAACTTAAGTGAAACGATGGAACCCAATCGGCGGCTTTCGACTTCCAATCAAGGCCTGTCGGCCGCACAGCGAAGGCAAGGTTCCGTTATTTGTTTAATTACGGTCCAAGGATTTGTTTCTGATCACGAACATGGCAGGGTTAAAACCTGAAATTTTTTGAAAGAACGTTGCGCGGCTCCAATTTTTCTCGCGCTTAACTGGGAGAATTTATCGCTCAATTTCCCGGATTTCTCAAGCGTAAACTTCCTGTTTTTTCGTCGTGGAAACCACGTGAAATATTTTTGAAATCTTTCCATGAACATCGATCAGCCGAAAGCTGTGACCACTGTAATGCACGTCAGCTTTCATGATCTCTGCGTCAAAAATCTGTTGAGATGAAGCAATCGTGCTGGCTTCAATGAATCGTCAAAATCTCACTACGGAACCGGCCGACAAACTTGTCTGGCAATTTCTGGTCGATAGAATTTGTCAGCGGTTTTTCCAGATCAACATGACCATCGCAGAAAACTGCATTGGCCTTTTTTTGGTGACGAAAGTGGCCGTGCGGATAGTAGCCAGACGAAGAGGTGTTGGTTGGGTTATCGAGATAATACCATTCTTCCAGCATGGGATTATTGCGGGATGCGGGTGCCTGGAAATCGTTGATCTGCGCGGCATCCGCGATGGCCACAGTTTTCGCCGGGGTTCGGAGTTGTGAAATCTTAATGGGCTGTGGAAGCGGCGCAAGAAGTGCGTTGTAACCATAACTGAAAACGACGTTGGTCGCCTTTAATTTGAATTGTGCTTTTGTAGAATAAAAGGAGAGGCAAAGCCGCACGTCGTTGCCTTTCAAGTAAGGAAATAATTTCCCCACTGAGAGATCGAAGGGGCGATGACCCTCAGGCTGGCTGCCATCAAGCCAGCCGAACCACCAGGTGGTTCCGCCGTTCGTAGCACCGTCAGAGACTTTGAAACATCTGCCCGCGTTGTCGTCCCAATACATCTGCGTCGCGAGTCCAAGCTGGCGCAAATTGCTTTGGCACGCTACGCGTTGCGCGGACAATTTGCTTTTGCTTAAAGTCGGCAGAAGCATTGCCGCGAGAATCGCGATGATCGCGATGACAACGAGAAGTTCCACGAGCGTGAACGCGTTTGGGTAACACCTGCCTCCGGCGGGTGCGTTTCCAGAAATTCGATGTTCGATGTTCGGTGTTTGGTGTTCAGCGTTTTTTAAAATCAAACACCGAACATTGAACATCGAACTCTGAACGTCCAACGAAGAGTCGCACCCGCTGGAAGCAGGTGCTACCCGATTTGATTTTTCTGCGCTGTAGGTCACGGTCTTTCCGCGCGAACGCGATAAAACGCTTTATCCGAAACCGCGTTTGTATCCTGCAAAAACAGATTGGTCCTGTTGCCGCTGGTGGGGAGCGAAACGTCCGTCCATGAAACAAAATTCGTCGTGCGTTCGAGCGTGTAGAGCCAGTTGAGGTGAGCGTTGAATTGCGCCTGCCAAACACCGTTGCTGAATGCGCCGGTCAGATTTTGCACCGGCGGAGGAAGATCAATGACAATGTTATCCACAGTTCCGTGAGCGAGGACGGAGTTATAATCGTCTCCGGCGCTGCTGTAACTGCTGATCGAGAATACATCGACGCGGAAATCATCCGAGTCAGCAAAACCATTCGCGCTGTTCAAGAGGAGGTCGGGAAACGAGGTCATCGGAACGCCGTTTGTGGTGACCCGGACGACGGCGGTTTGATTGCTCGCGGTGTAGCGGAACGTGATGTGAACCATCTGGTTGGTGGGAAGCTCGTTGTTGTAAACGGACACATTTACCGGGGCATAGGCGAAGCTGTTCACTCCCGAAATAAAGGATGGTGAGGTCGCCGCCGCTGCTTCAAAAATGGCCCCACCGAAATCATAAAAGCCGTAGGGATAGTAGTTAAATTCGGCCACATTCGGCACTGTTCCAAAAACGCCGCGCATAAAACCGGCGCTCGTGGCGTTGGTAAAATTCAGAAAACCAAATCCCAGTTGCAATGGCCCGGTTTTGCCGGGTTCGACTCCAGTGGCGACATCGTGCAAATTCAAATCAAACTCGATGCTGAAATCGTCATTGCGGGTGAGCGTTTTGCCCAGGGGAAGATGAAAGAAACTGTTCGATTTAGTAGAGTCCCAGGTGACAGCGAGATTTTGATTGAGAGAACTCCATGCAAATAGATTCGTTTGACCGAACACTTGCCAACCGTTTCCGGACGGCGCGCCAGAAAAAGTTTCTGAAAACGTTATTGCGTCTGCAGAAGTTGGAATGAGAGCGGAGCCAGCCAAAGCCAGCGTGAACAGGATCTTTTTTAACATGAACTGATCTTTCAATTTTGTTTCGCGAAATAATCGCGAGACGGTTTTGTTGATTGAGAGACCAGCGCGGAGTTTGAAGAGAATGTAGCGCTCGCGTCTGTGACCGCCGCAATTGGCGAAAACAGGATGCGTCGTATTTTATTTGAACGGCGGTCACAGACGCGCCGCTACAAATAAAAAACCTTCAAACTCCGACAAACGGGGAATGAAGGCATTCAACGATCCCGCTGAAAAACAGTTCAGCAGGTCTGGCCTCATCCTTCTCTTTGTCGGAGAAGTTGGTTGTTGATTTGTTGCGGCGCGTTTGTGACCGCCGCATTTCAGCGAACGATAAAAAACACGGAGCTTTTCACCGGCGGTCAAAGACCGCCGCTACAACAACCCTGACGAGCACAGCCAAATTGGTATCCTGACTTCGGGCTTCGAATCTCTCTCCCGCCTTCCCAATCTCGCGATCAGTGGCATTGGAAGTTTGTATCCCGTAACAGTGGCGCAACCGTCCCGGATTTTCACCGGGTTCCCAGATTTAGCTGTGATGGATGGCGAACCATCCTTGAGTTTCAAAGAGCGCGGGAACTTTTGATCGTGAAGAGATCTTTGCCAATGAAAATTTTGAAAATTCGTTGGCCACGCGGTGCGGCCGAGATCTCCGTAACTACTATTTTTTGGAAAAGGTCAGGTTTTCGAAGCGCTCGGTTGGTCCAATACATCGCGAAGTTTTTGCGCGAGCGCGGAGGGTGTGAACGGCTTTTGCAGAAGCGCCACGCCCTTATCCAAAACGCCTTGATGGACGATGGCATTCTCGGTGTAAGCGGAAGCAAAAAGCACTTTGGTGTGCGGATATAACGACCGGACGCGGTCAGCCAGTTCCTTGCCGCTCATGTGTGGCATGACGACATCGGTAAAGAGCAAATCAATGTGTCCGTCGCGCTGCTGTTTTAAACTCAAGGCTTCAATACCGTTTGCCGCCATCAACACATTGTAGCCCAGTCGTCTCAACAGGGTTGCCGCCATTTCACGCAAGGCGGCATCATCCTCGACGAGAAGAATGGTTTCGGTTCCTCGTGGCAACTCGGGCGAGTCCAGACGCTGGGTCGGAATCTTCGTTTGTGGCTCGGCCTGCGGCAGGTAAATTTTAAACGTGGTCCCCACAGACGGTTCACTATAGACGCTTATATGGCCGCCGCTTTGTTTGATAATGCCGTAGCAGGTGGACAATCCCAAACCGGTTCCCTGGCCAACGTCCTTGGTCGTAAAAAACGGCTCAAAGATGTGTGCCTTGACCTCCGCGCTCATGCCGATGCCCGTGTCGGTGATCGCCAGCATTACGTAATCGCCCGGTTTGAGTTCCGCATAACCTCCCTCACTGGCCAGGGCGAACGAGACGTTCGCGGTTTCCAAGGTGAGTTTTCCGCCGTTCGGCATGGCATCGCGAGCGTTGATGGCGATGTTCATGATAACCTGTTCAATTTGTCCGGCATCCACCTTCACCGTTTGCAGGCCCGGCATGGCAATGATGCGCGTGTCCACACCACTGCCCATCAGATGCTGAAACATACCGTCCATGCCGGTAAGAATACGGTTGAGATCGAGCATTTCCGGTTGGAGAAATTGCTGGCGGCCATAGGCCAAAAGTTGCCGGGTCAACGTGGCGGCCCGCTCGGCGGCTTTGCTGATTTCGGTCGCATTGTTTGCCAACTCACTGCCTTCAGGAAGGTCGTTCAGCAGCAATTCACTTTGGCCAATGATCGCCGTCAGGATGCTGTTGAATTCATGCGCCACGCCGCCCGCCAGTTTGCCAACGGTTTCCATTTTCTGAGATTGAAACAACCGGGCTTCCATTTGTTTCCGTTCGGTGATGTCTCGAAAAATGCTCAGCATCAGCGAAGGTTCCCCCGGCATTTCGATCACGGAATTGGACAATTCAAACCAAACTTTTTTGTCGTTCCAAAGTGTGACTTCTTTTTCCAAGTGCGTTTGGATGGACGAGGAATCGAACTGTTGCGCGTGCCGTTCCAGTATCCGATCCGCCCTTTCCCTGCGCTGGATGATCGAAATCGGGTGGCCTTCAATTTCAGTTTTGGTCTTTTCCGTCATGCGGCAATAGGCATCGTTTGCAATTAAAACTATTCCTTCGCGAGTGGCCAACCGCATGCCATCGGCGGAAGTATTCCAAACGCCCCGAAATTGTAGCTCGGATTTGCGCAATGCCTGGTCCGCCCAGATGCGTTCCAGCGCGCCCCCGCATTGGTCGGCCAAAGTTTGCAATGTGACGAGATTTTCTGATGTGTAAGCATTGGGCGTGTAACTTTGAATTGAAAGAACCCCGACATTGCGGCTTCGATAACGGATGGGAACGAACATGAGCGAAGCGGACGGACGGGACTTGTCGCCAAAAGAATTACTGCCGGGCAAAAACGCTTGAGGATTGTCGCGCAAAATCAGTTCCGGTCCCGATTTTAAAATGCGCTGGTGTAGCAGCGTAGGCTTCACCCTCACCTGCATCGTATAGGTAACGCGTTTTCCGTTAACCGTATCAGCATCGAAGAGTGAATAAATCTCATCCTCGGCCTTCGTGCAAAGTTGAACGTAACAAGCATCCCAACCCAGAAGATCACTGGCAGCTTCACCAATCATCTGTGCTGCCTTTTCCGGTGATGCGGCAGAACTTAAGTCTTCTCCCAGCTTAGAAAAAATACCTGCGGAAATCTCCGCCTGCTTGCGTTCCGTAATGTCCTGAAGAATCCCCATCGAGCCCATGAAGTGACCCGACTCATCGACCTTCTGCACCGACGTATCGGAAACCCAGCGCGATTTCCCATCACGCGTCAGAATCCGCATGTCGCAGCGCCACTCGCGGATCTGATCGGCTACCACGCGCCGCGCCGCTTCTTCTTTTTCCAACCCGGCGGACTGGCCAAGCATGACAGATTCCTGAATAATTTGTTTCCAAAGCCCAGGGGAGATTTCTTGCGCGGGGTAGCCAGTTAATTCTTCAATGCCTTCTCCTATGAATAAATATCTTCGTTCCGAGTAATCATAGGAATAGGGAACAGCTCCCGCACTGGCAATCGTCTGGCGATAGAGTTTTTCAGTCTGGCGCAACGTATCCTCGGCTTGTTTCTGTTCGGTAATGTCAGTGACGATCCCAGCGTGGCGGGCCAGTTTATCGGCCGTATCCCGGACTTGAAACCCCCGGACCCGCACCCAACGGATTTCGCCGTCGGGCCGTAGGATGCGATATTGGATATCTAGGGGTGCATCAGCCGTGAGCGCAGCAAAAGCACTGCTCACGCGCTCACGGTCCTCGGGGAAAATAAAGTCAACCCACTGTTGCGGATTGGCGTAAAGACTTTCCACCGAGCGTCGCCAGATCCGTTCAAAGGCAGGGCTGATGTAATGCACCTCTGCCATGTCCGGCGAACGAATCCAGAAAGCATCGGTGATGTTATTCGCCAACTGGTGGAATTTTTCTTCGCTTTCGCGCAACCCGTCTTCCGCACGTTGGTGCTCAGCAACCTTAGTCTGAAGTGCGAGGTTGGCCTTTTGTAACTCACCGGTGCGACTAGCAACCCGGCTCTCCAACTCTTCCATTTTTCGCTGGGACTGCTGGTGCAACCACCATTTCTCCGTGAGCGCATGCGCCAGTTGGGACGCTTCGACCGCATCAAACGGCTTTTTCAGAATGAGCACGCCGTCGCGATGGCCCAGCTTTTCCAACATCTCCCGCCATGAGTATTCGGAGTAGGCAGTGCAGATGACAATTTGGATTTGGGAGTCAATCTTCAGAATTGCCTCGATTGTCTCCACGCCGTCCCAGCCGGGCGGCAT
>JBBQAX010000118.1:0-12201 GCA_038316905.1 Verrucomicrobiota bacterium
CACCGGAGCGATCATCGTCAACCAGGATATCACCGAACGCAAACGCGCCGAAGCTGCGGTTAAAACACAAAAGCGACGGATTGAGTTGATGCATGAAGCCGCCGCCTTCCTGCTTTCCAGTGAAGGTTCCGTGGAAAACATAAGCGAAATATACCAACACATCGCGGAGTTTTTTAGGGCCGATGCTTTCTTTGAATACGCAGTTGATGAGAAAGCGGAGGGGTTGCGTCTGCAAGTCTGCGGTGGCATTCCCGCGGAGGCCAAAACGAACTTCGGCCATCTCACCTTTAACGAGACCATTTGCCACTGTATTCCCGCGCATCCGAAGACCGTCATGACGACCGAAATCCAGCATTCCGACGATCCCACAGTTCAATCGGTCAAAACGCTGGGGATCCGTGCCTACAGTTGTCACCCGATGATGGTTGGCGACCGGCTCATCGGGACGCTCGCGTTTGCCAGCCGTCAGCGAGACGCTTTCGACCGGGACGATCAGGATTTCTTTGCGACATTGGCACGTTACGTCGCCATTGCGAGAGAACGCGCCCGGCTTGCGGAAGAATTGCAGCGACACACCGAGAACTTGCACGAGTTGGTCGCCGAACGCACCGAGGAGTTGGAGCAGTTTTCCCATTGTATCATACATGACATGCGCGCGCCGTTGCGGGCAATGCACAGCTTCGGTCAAATTTTGCGTGAAGAATATGGCGACAAACTCGATGATGAGGGTGCGGATTTTCTGCGCCGAATCGCTGAGGCTGCGCAGCGAATGGATCGCCTCATCACCGATGCGCTGAGTTTCAGCAAAATCATGCGGATAGAATTCCAGTTGGAACCGGTTGATGCCGGCGCATTGCTTCGCGGAATCGTGGAGTCTTATCCTCAGTTTCAGCCGCCTCACGCAGAAATTGACATCGCAAAAGATTTTCCACTCGTGATGGCAAACTCCGCTGGTTTGACGCAATGCTTTTCCAATCTCATCGAGAACGCGATCAAGTTCGCCAAGCCCAGCCAGATGGCTTGCCTGCGAATCTGGCCGGAGCAACGGGGAGAAGTCGTCCGGCTATGGTTCGAGGACAACGGAATTGGGGTGGCTCTGGAGCATCAACAGCGCATTTTCACCATGTTCCAGCAGTTGAACAAGGAAACTGAAGGAACGGGAATCGGCCTCGCGCTGGTCCAAAAAGCTGTCGAACGAATGAAAGGCAAAGTTGGAATCGAATCGAAAGAAGGCGAAGGCAGCCGCTTTTGGGTGGAACTTGCGAGTGTTCAACCGACGAAATTAAACCGATGGGAAGAAAACGCGGTTGCTTCGTAAAGGGGGCAGTTTGTTGTAATTCAAAGTGCCTTCGTCGAAAGGCATCAGATGCGTCGCGCCTTGAAATCGCCATCCGCTCGCACATAGAGCGCAAGCATCATCGGAATCGATACTAAAAGCTTTCGCAAATTCACAGGTTTCAGCATGGACGAAACTTTCCAACAGACTTCACTAAAATTGCAAAAGACCAACCGCATCCTGCTAATTGAGGCGATTCGCGCGGCTCTTCGAATTTCGGCGCAAGAATTGTCCAGTTTTTGCCAACGACCGGGTAGTTCCAGGAAACGTGACTCTGTAATTTAAGGGCGTAAATGACGACGAACGAAAGCATCATTCTGGAGCCGCCGATTCTTGCGAAACCCAAACAACACGAGACAGCCTTCGGTTGCCCGCGTGATTTTCTCGGCAACCGATTTGTCTATGTCGTGATTTCTCCGCGCGCCCGTGGACTTTCGATCGGTGTGAACATGAATCCTGGCAAGGTCTGTAATTTCGATTGTGCTTATTGTGAAATAGACCGCTGTTTGCCGAGCGTCGAAACATCTCTCAACGCGGATGTAATGGCGACTGAACTTCAGAACACGCTCAGTCTGGTTCGTTCAGGAAAGATTCGGGGATTATCGTTTTTCAAAACGACGCCTCCAGAGTTGTTGGAACTGAGGCATGTGGCGTTAAGTGGAGATGGTGAGCCGACACTTTGTCCGAACTTCACTGAAACAGTGCAAACCGTGGCCCACATTCGTGCCCGGAGCGTTTCTTTTTTCAAAATCGTATTGATCACGAATGCAACGGGATTGGATTTGCCTGAAGTCCAGCGAGGTTTGAAATATTTTACACACGAAGATGAGGTTTGGGCCAAGTTGGATGCCGGAACACAGGAGTATTATAACAAGGTCAATCACACGGATGTTCCGTTGAAAAAAGTTTTGGCGAACATTTTGTTCGAAGCGCGACAAAGACCGGTTGTTATCCAAAGCCTTTTTCCATCACTCAACGGCCAGGAGCCGCCAGCGGAAGAAATTATCGAATATGCGCAGCGCCTTAGAGAACTAAAAAACGCCGGCGCGGAAATCCCATTGGTTCAAATTTACTCCGCCACTCGTCCAGCACTTCGTTCCGAGTGCGGGCATTTACCGCTGAAAACCTTGTCGCGCATTGCGCAGATCGTGCGGCAAACATCCGGGTTGAACGCAGAAATTTTCTGAACATTTGTCGAATCGACAGGACGCACGGAGCTAAGGAATTTCCTTAGTTCATCTAGTTCATTTTCACAAAGCCGGTTTGGGAACGCTCCCAATTGTTGCGCACCATGGCTTCGCATATTTTGGTGTCATGCAAACAACAATTGCGCAGCGCGAAATCACCACACGGAGTTTTTTGATTAATTCTCCCGGAGCTTCCACTTCCGCCAATGGCCAGCCGACTGATGCCAAAGAAAACAAAAATTTGATCGAAGCGCTTTCGACTTCGAAGATTTACCAGGACTACGAACGGGCGTTCAGTGAGATGACAGGAATGCCGGTTTCGTTGCGGCCCGTTGAATCGTGGCAACTTCCGCAGCACGGGAAGAAACACGAAAATCCTTTTTGCGGAATGATGGCCGAGAAAAGTCGTAGCTGCGCCGCTTGCCTGCGATTGCAACAGGCACTGGCCGACAAAGCGCAACACGAAGCGCACACGCTCACCTGCGAATTTGGTTTGTCTGATACTGCGGTGCCCGTTCGTCTCGGCGACAAATTGATTGGCTTTTTGCAAACCGGACAAGTCTTTCGCAAGAAACCAACAAACACGCAATTCGAGCGCACGGCCAAACTGATTGCCGAGTGGGGCATCGAAGTGGAGAAAGACCGGTTGCGCCACGCTTATTTCGAAACAAAGGTGGTTTCGCCAAAGCAACACGAAGCCTTGGTGAATCTGCTTACGATATTTGCGCAGCACATTTCGATGGTCAGCAATCAAGTTCTGGTTCAGGAACGAAATGCCGAATCGCCTTTAATCACCCGCGCCAAACGTTACATCGAGGAGAAGCAGGGCGAGGATTTGTCGCTGGGTGAAGTTGCCAAAGCGGTCAACACGAGCACATTTTATTTCTGCAAAATGTTTAAGAAAGCGACCGGCCTGCACTTTACCGAATACGTTTCGCGCGTCCGCATAGAGAAGGCGAAGAATCTTTTGCTCAATCCGAATCTGCGCGTGAGCGAGGTGGCGTTTGAGATCGGCTTTCAATCGCTGACTCATTTCAACCGCGTTTTCAAAAAGATTGTCGGTCAATCGCCAACGGAATATCGCGAGCAACTTGCTGCGTAATCTAAGAAATTTATTTGCAACGACGGGCGAATTAATTCCAACAGGTTGTTGCTACTCGAATGAGAATTGTTATTCAGAACATAGAAAATAAATCGTTCTGGAAAGCAGAGTCCGCCTGGACCCCCGATCCAAATGAAGCGCACGATTTTGATACGACAACTCAAGCGCAGAAACTCTGTTTGAACCAACAGTTGGCTCATGTGCAAATCGTCGTGAAATTTAAAAAGCTTGCCGACATTGTGCTTCAAGTCACGTGAAACACAGACCCGCAACGGGAATCTGCGAATCGAATATCTTTCGCCTTTCTCCGACGTTGTTATATTCCGCCCCGATGGCGGATTACGCGAAAATGACCAAGGGCCAGTTGATCGAACGGCTCAAAACTTTGGAAGCCGGGGGTGATGCGGAATCGTTGGTTCCGGTAAAAGAACTCAAGGATGTCAAAGCTGCTCTCGACGCGCATTCCATCGTGGCCATCACGGATGCCCGCGGTCGCATTACTTATACGAACGACAAGTTCTGCGAGATTTCCAAATTCACGCGCGAAGAATTACTCGGTCAGGACCATCGCATTATCAATTCCGGTTATCATTCCAAGGAGTTTTTCAAAGATCTTTGGACCACCATCGCAAGTGGAAAAATTTGGAAAGGCGACATTCGCAATCGCGCCAAGGACGGCAGCATCTATTGGGTTGCGACGACGATTTTCCCTTTTGTTGACGCAAATGGAAAGCCAACGCAATACATCGCGATTCGCACGGACATCACTGGCCGCAAACGCGACGAAGAACGCCTTGCGGAATTGGCGCAAACTCTCGCGGAAAAAAACAGGAAATTGGAAATCAGCGAAAATCGATTCCAGGTCGCCCTCAAGCATTCTCCCATTGTCGTTTTCAATCAGGATACCGACCTGCGTTATACATGGTTTCACAACATGCCGGTTGCCGAACCTGAAAAAAATGTGCTTGGTAAAACGGACGAAGATTTATTTCCGCAGGCCGAGGCCGACCGATTGGTGCAAATAAAAATGTGCGTTCTAATGAGCGGCGCGGGAGCGCGGCAGGAAGTCAATTGCACAATCGAAAGCGAACAGCGCATTTACGATTTGACCGTCGAACCTCTCCGCGATGGGGCCGGCAAAACCGTCGGTATCACCGGCGCGGCGATAGACATCACGGAACAAAAACGACTCGAAAAAGAAGTTCTTCAAATCAGTGAGATGGAGCAGCGTCGCATCGGACAGGATTTGCATGACGGCATTTGCCAGCATCTGGCCGGAATTGAAATGTTGAGCGAGGTGCTCGGGCAAAATTTAGCAAAGAAATCGAAAGCCCAGGCAGCGCAGGCGGAAAGCATCGCAACCCATGTCCGCGATGTCATTGGGCAGACCCGCTCGCTGGCGCGCGGACTTTCACCCGTCGTGCTGGAATCAGAAGGATTGATGGCCGCGCTGACCGAACTTGTTGCTCACACCGAAAAACTTTTCCGCGTCAAATGCCGATTCGAATGTCCAACGCCGGTTTACCTTCATGAGTTGATTGCCGCGACGCATCTTTTTCGAATCGCGCAGGAGGCAGTGACCAATGCCGTGAAACATGGGAAAGCCAAATCAATTGCAATCACTTTGGAAACGAAGCTGGAAAAAATTATTTTATCCGTGAGAGATGATGGTCTTGGTTTTTCGCAAAACGCCGGGACAACAAAAGGGATGGGGTTGCGCATCATGCAATATCGCGCTGGCATGATTGGAGCCACGTTGCTATTTCAACGACAAAGCCGGGGCGGGACGGTCGTGCTTTGTTTTTTGCCAATGCCTGTCGCCAAAGAAAAGTCCGCCACGAAAACATGATGCAGAAAAAGAAAACAACATCCGCCAAGCCGCCGATGAAAATTCTGCTCGTGGACGATCATCCCATGATGCGGGAGGGCTTGCGGCAGATTATTGGCAACGAGCCGGGTCTCGTTGTTTGCGGCGAAGCAGAGAACACTTTCCAAGCGCTGGAACTCATTGAAAAAATGAAACCCGACCTGGTGTTGGCGGACATCACGTTGCCCGATAAAAGCGGTTTGGAATTAATCAAAGATGTGCAGGCCATGCATCCAAAAATTCCGGTGCTGGTGATCTCGATGCACGACGAAACGCTCTATGCTGAACGGGTGCTGCGGGCGGGCGGACGCGGCTACGTCATGAAGCACGAAGGCGGTAAAAAAATCATGCAGGCCATCAGGCAGGTTTTAGGCGGGCAGATTTCCGTGAGCGAAAAAATGTCGGCGAAGATTTTGGAAATTTTTTCTCGTCGCGGTGCTGAAGCCGCCAGCTCGCCGGTTGAAAATCTCACGGATCGTGAGTTCGAAGTTTTTCGAAATATTGGGGAAGGTTTGAGCACCGGGAAGATCGCTGAAAAGATGCGTGTCAGCGCCAAAACGGTGGAAGTCCATCGCATGAACATCAAAGCCAAATTGAAGCTTCAGAGCGCCGCTGAGTTAATTCGTTATGCTGTCCGTTGGGTTGAATCGCAATCGACGACTGGGTAATCCTGGACTGATAAATTTTCGGCTGAAATCGTACGAGGCGTTTGGCTCCGTTTTCGGTCTGCTGCTCCAAAGCGGTTCTGTTCGTCCAAAAGCGCGGATTCATTTTCCAGCAAATTGAAAATCATAAAGAGCATGAATAAAATCGCGCCGATTGGACGGGCCGTATCCCAGAAGATAGAATCGCCCGCGTCGCTGAATCCGATGGCGAAAGCGGCCAGCGAAAGAGTGAGAAAAATATTTTTTGTTTTCATAGTATTTTTAGGTGTGAGTTTTTATTCGTTAATTCCGTAATCAATAGGGGAAACGTTGCGGTGCAGAATACGATTCATCGTCGGAGTCATTCGACAGGCTCGTGCGTGAATGGAGTCAAAATCGCAGGCGGGATTGTCCTGTGGAATTTCAAACGCGCCGGGGAAAAAGCTTAAACCCGTTTCCTGAGCCATCCTTTGCAGGCGCAGATGGAGTGTCGATGGATTTTGCTCCCGCGTATTTTTTCTCCCCAACAAGGCGACGAGCGCTCCACGAGTCACGCGCCGGGAGATCAGCCCGATCTTCAACGCGGTTTGAATCTCGTTTGAAAATTCTGATGTCTCGCGTCCCGCGACAATAATTATGTCCGCCATCGTGATCGACTCCACTAATTCCTCAAATCCGTCGCGGTGACTTAAATCCCAACAGCATGTCTCAAGGCGGCACTGGTCTTTTACGTTTTGAAATAAATGGTCGTGAAGCCGCTTTGCTTGATGGTTCGCGTTTTCGTCTTCAAATAGAATTAAAATTCTAAACAGCGGCAGCGTCCGTGGAGGTTTTTCATCAAAACCTATTTCCAAATTATCGCGCGAAGTTGTCATATAGCACTCCATTTCAGGGAAGGATATTTGACAACCCTCTTTGCGAAATTGGCTGCGATAAACTCCCGCTCGTTTAAATGTTTCACTCTCATAAAGGTGATTTCCTTTCGAGTAAAACATCGCCGGAAAATGACGAAGCAACTACACGGCTATTGGCGAAGACCAACCATTTCTTGTCCGAGGCTCTATTTCCCGATGCAAAATTGGCTGAAGATGGAGTCGAGCAAATCTTCGTTAGTCGTTTTGCCTACGATCTCTCCGACGGCGTTGACGGCGATGCGCAAATCCATCGCGGCCAGTTCGAGCGTGATGTTTTCACGAAGCGCATCAATCGTGTGTTGAGTTCCAGCTTTGGCGCGTTTGAGCGCGTCTTGATGGCGAGAGTTGATCATCACCTGCAACATTTCCGCGCGGATTTCTCCGGCCCAAACGAGTTCCTTGATTGCCTCTTTCAAATGATCGATCCCCTTCCCGCTCAGACAACAAACGTCCACAGATTTAAAATCGCTCGGAAGCGAAAGCTTGTTCGGCAAATCGACTTTGTTGCAAACGAGTATTCGTTTTTTGCCGGAAAATTCCGCGAGATAATTTTCATCGGCAGCGGTGAGCGGTTCAGAATTGTCGAGAACGTGCAAAATCAATTCCGCTTTTTCCAGAGTAGCGCGACTGCGGCGAATGCCTTCGATTTCGATTTCGTCGGCGGATTCGCGCAGTCCCGCAGTGTCCACAAACACCACGGGCAACCCGCGAATATTTGCGGTTTCTTCAATCGTGTCGCGCGTCGTTCCAGGAATTGCGGAAACAATCGCGCGATCGTGGCCCAGCAGTTGATTGAGCAAACTGGATTTGCCCGCGTTGGGTCGGCCGACAATGGCAGCGCGAATTCCACGCCGCAAAATTTGCCCTTCGTTCGCGGTGCGAAGCAGTTCGTCCATGAAAGCGACGGCGTTTTCCAATCGCTGGAGCAATTGCGCTTTAGTGTTCGGCGGAATGTCCTCGTCAGGAAAATCAATGTGCGCTTCGACGTGCGCCAGAATTTTGATCATGTCGTCGCGCAAGGCGTTAATGCGTTGCGACAGTTTGCCGGCAAGTTGTTCATTTGCAGCGGTGAGTGCGAGTTCGGTTCGCGCGGAAATTAAATCTGCCACGGCTTCGGCTTGCGTCAGATCAATGCGGCCATTGAGAAAAGCGCGTTTGGTAAATTCGCCGGGCAACGCGAGCCGCGCGCCATTCTCCAAAACGACATCCAAGACCATTTTCGCGGGAAGCAATCCGCCGTGACAGGTGATCTCGACGACGTCTTCGCGGGTCAAGGTTCGCGGCGCGCGCATGACGGCCAGCAGCACTTCATCAATGACTTTTTCAGCGCGAATGATTTTCCCGTAGTGAAGGGTGTGCGTGAGAGCTTGCGAGGGTTTCGCCGAGGATTTCCCGATTGGTAAAAAGCATTTGTCGGCAATCGCCAGCGCTTCATGACCAGAAAGGCGGATGACGGCGAGGCCGCCTTCTCCGAGAGGCGTTGCGATGGCTGCAATGGTTTCGTCGAACATGGTTGTGAGAACTTAGTCACAGGTGCCGAGGACATTGTCCAAGCTCCGACCCTGCAGCAGAAGGCGCGCTTTTTCATAGCTGCGTTTGTGCATATAATGAAGCAAATCGGGTTCAGTGTCTTTCGGCAGTTGCCGGGTGAGATCGTCGATCCGCTCAAAGATCGGCAACAAATTGGGCTTCGGACTCGCTGTTCGCATTTGGCGGACAGAATCTTCAAGATCCAGGAGCGTCTGCAATATCGCCTTTTCGGTTTCGGTCATTGAGAATTAATAACGCAAGCAGCTTGCGTTTGCGTGAAATTTCTCTATTTCAAGCGCGTATTTTACAAAACATTTTAAACCTAGCGGCTACAACGAATTTTTCTTATCCTTGAACGGAATAGAAAACGAAATCTAGATGCATCTCAAAACAAAACCAGGGCAGTCACCGATTTTTCTCGGAATTGAATGTGGCGGTACCCATAGCTCCACTCTCGCGGCACACGCTGATGGCAAAAAAGTTTTCCAGTTCACTGCTGGCCCAGCAAACCTCCGCTTGCTCAATGACGACCAATTGGCAAAGCATTTTGCGGATATTTGCCGGGCTCACAACGGCTTGCCTGAGCTGGCTGGCTTAGCGATTGGTATGGCTGGCGCCCGAACGGAAGAGGACCGAAACCGCATTCGCAAAGCAGCCTGGCAATCGTGGCCAAACGTTCCGTGTTACGCTACGAATGATTTAGAAACCGCGCTGACGGCAGCAACGGTAACCGGGGAGAAACCCGTCACCCGTGTTTTGGTGATCAGCGGAACCGGTTCCTGTTGCTTTGGCAAAAATGTGAGAGGCGAAACCGCAAAGCTTGGCGGGTGGGGACACATTTTAGGCGATAAAGGCAGTGGCTACGAAATCGGGCTACGCGCACTGAAGGCCACTGTTTATTATTTCGATCGTGACGGTAAGCTTTCCTATCTCGGCCAACGGATTTTGCGTTCACTTCAATTCAATCATCCCAACGATCTCATCAGCTGGGTGCAAAATGCGCAGAAAAATGACGTCGCCGGTTTGGCGTTGGAGGTTTTTCACGCCTGGAAGAAGAACGATAAAATTGCGAAAGATATTCTCGCGGCCGCAGCAGCAAGCCTGGCACAAGACGCCGTTGATTGCGCCCGACGCCTCACGAAAACGAAGTCACCGATCCAATTCATTTTGTCCGGGAGCATTCTGCTCAAGCAGCCGAAATTCGGTGCGCTGGTTGGAAAACATATTTTGCAACAATGGCCAAAAGCCACAATTGCTCCGCTCAAGCGTGAAGGTGTCTGGGGCGCGATTGAACTCGCAAAGAAACATTCGAACGAAGCAAGAGAAATTTCTGAAAAGCCCACTTCTCGTACCAGGGGATTAACCCAGAAAGCGTCGCCGGTTGAAGCCGCGTTTGCCCAGTCTCCCACCGAAGAACGGAATCCCCTCTCGAAAAACTTGGATCAACTTCCATTGTCTGAGGCGATCGCGCTGATGGTCAGTGAGGATCAAAAGGTGCCCATCGCTATTTCGGAAGAAGCCAAAAATATCGAGGAGACGATTAAGTTTATCGTCAAGGCTTTCAAACAAGGCGGGCGTTTATTTTACGCAGGCGCAGGAACCAGCGGGCGGCTTGGTGTGTTGGATGCGAGTGAATGCCCCCCCACCTTTCGAACACCACCGGAAATGGTTCAGGGAATCATCGCAGGCGGACAAACCGCGATTTGGAAAGCCGTGGAAGGCGCGGAAGATGACACAATCGCTGGCGAAGAAGCGATGAGCTTCAATGACGTTTCGGCACGTGATGTGGTCGTGGGAATTGCCGCCAGTGGACGGACGCCGTTTGTTTGGGGTGCGTTGCTCGAAGCCAAGCGGCGAGGCGCAAAGACTGTTTTGCTGTGTTTCAATCCGCACCTGAAACTCGTCACCGGCAACCGTCCGCACCTCATCATCGCGCCTAACGTGGGTCCCGAAGTTTTGACTGGATCGACTCGCTTGAAGGCTGGGACCGCGACGAAATTAATCCTCAATATTTTGACAACGCTTGCGATGGTGCGAATTGGAAAAGTGAAGAGCAATCTGATGATCGATCTAAACCCTTCAAACGTGAAGCTTCGTGACCGCGCCGTGCGCATCGTTCAGGAATTGGCTTCAGTCGATTCGGCCGCAGCCCACGCGGCTCTTGAAAAATCGCGATGGGTGGTGAAAGACGCTTGCCAAATTCTGCGCTAAATTCACCGGGTTGAATTTCTAAGGTTCGAGCGCACATTTGATTATGACGCAAACGTTAAAATCATTGCTCCCCATTTGGACGACGATTTTTGCCGTGCTTCTGCTGGCTGGCTGCACCACGTCGAAAATCAATTGGGACAGTCGAGTTGGAGATTACACTTACGATCAAGCAGTCCTGGAAATGGGACCACCCGAACGCATGGCTAAGCTGTCGGATGATCGAACGGTTGCAGAATGGCTTACGTTTCGTGGACATTCCGGAGGACAACACCATTATTCACCTTATTTTTATTCTCCGTTTTATTCACCGCATTTCGGGGGATCATCATTTTATAGCGACCCTGCCTTCCCCGATCAGTTTGTGCGTCTGACCTTTTCGCCCGAGGGCCGATTGGAGCATTGGAAAAAAGTCACAAAATAAATTTCTCATCTTTCGTTTCGATGGAAGCCATGATTAACTCGGAACGTTGAACACCAGCCTGACAATTTGGGATAAGCTTACTCGCGTTGTAGTGCTTTTACTGTTGATCGCTGCCGTTTTAGGAATTGGGCTGTGGTACTCTCCTGTGATCAAGCAAAACGAGAGAATGCGTAAGGAACGCCTCGAACTGGACAAAAAAATCGAAAAGGAAACAGAGACGTCAAAGAAACTCGATGCGTCAATCAAAGCGTTGCAGGACCCTAGAACCGTGGAGCGTCTGGCGAGGGAAAAGTTAAGTTACGCCAAGCCAGGAGAAACGGTTATCCATTTCGAACAGCCCACTACAAATGCCACTGCCCGCTAGTTTGAATGGGAACGGTCCCGCCCAACCGCTCAAACAGTCATGATTTCTTTTTCTTTGGCGATGACATGCGAATCAATCTGCGAGCTGTATTGATCGGTTAATTTTTGAATTTCCTTTTCGGCCGCTTCCACCTGGTCTTCGGTCACGCCGTCTTTTTCTTTCTTCAATTGCTCCAAGGCATCGCGACGCACATGACGAATGGCAACCCGCCCATCCTCTGCCATTTTTTTTACGACCTTTGTGAATTCCAAACGTCGTTCGGTGCTTAGATCAGGCAGAACAATTCTGATAAATTTTCCTTGCACGGCTGGATTCAATCCGAGGTTGCTTTTTTGAATCGCTTTTTCAATCGGTTGAATGCTGGCCACATCCCAAGGCTGAATCATCAACATGCGAGATTCCGGCGCGGTGATCCCGGCTAACTCCCGGATGCGCATGTGGGAGCCATAGACTTCTACGAGGATGTTTTCGACTAATGAGGGCGATGCTTTTCCAGTGCGCACACCGGCAAATTCGTTCTGCACCACTTCCTCCGTCTTCATCATCTTCTCTTCCGCTTCCAATATAATATCGTCGAGTGCCATAAATTTTTTGCGATTAACCAGTAACCAAAGTCCCTACCTTC
>JBBQAX010000119.1:0-12171 GCA_038316905.1 Verrucomicrobiota bacterium
GCGGAACGCACGATGTGGCCGTGGCGCGATTGGGTGGTCAAGGCGTTTAACGGAAACATGCCTTACGACAAGTTCACCATTCTGCAACTCGCGGGCGATCTCGTTCCAAACGCAACGGAGGAAGACAAGCTTGCCACCGCATTTTGTCGTAATCATCCGATCAATGGCGAAGGCGGGCGCATCGCGGAAGAGAGCCGCGTCGATTACGTGATGGACATGACGGAGACGACCGGCACGGCGTGGCTGGGTCTCACGTTTAATTGCACGCGGTGTCACGATCACAAATTTGATCCGCTCACGCGTCGCGATTACTACGGCATGTTCGCGTTTTTCAACCAGACGCCCGTCGATGGAGGAGGTGGAAATCCGCAAACGCCTCCGGTGTTGGAAATGGGCGACGCGCAGCAAAAACAAAAATTGGCCGAGTTGGAGAAGACGTTTCGCTCGGCTGCGGCGCGTGTGGAGAACACAGAGAAAGAATTGTTTCCACGTCCAGAAAAGAAAAAAGTTTCCGAGTCGCCGGTGGTGAAAGAATTCTCTGCGGAAATAAAAACGCTTTTGGACAAAGCCGCAGGCAGGTTGACCGAGGCGAACCTCGAAACGCTCACCAAAGAATTTGAAAAGACTCAACCGGATTATGTGAAGACGCTTCGCGAAACAAAACTAGCGGTGAGCGCGCGCAATGAGTTTTCCAAAAACGTGCCGAAAGTGATGGTGATGGAAGATATGAAGTCGCCGCGCAAAACGTTCATCTTGGACAAAGGACTCTACAGCAAACCTGTGGACGAAATCAGCGCCGCGACTCCCGCAAAACTTCCTGCGCTGCCTGAGAATGCGCCGCGCAATCGACTCGCACTGGCAGAATGGCTCGTCTCTCCCGAAAATCCGCTCACGGCACGTGTCACGGTGAATCGCTTTTGGCAATTGTTCTTTGGCGTCGGGCTTGTGAAAACGTCGGAGGATTTTGGAACCAAAGGCGAATTTCCAGTTCACCCGGAACTGCTCGATTGGCTTGCGTCGGAATTTCGCGATTCCGGTTGGGATGCGAAAAAGCTGGTTCGCGTGATCGTGACGAGCGGCACGTATCGGCAAACTTCCAGAGTGTCTTCTGAATGGCGCGAGCGCGATCCCGCGAATCGTTTGTTGTCGCGCGGCCCACGTTATCGAATGCCGTCCTGGATGTTGCGCGACCAGGCGCTCGCCGCGAGTGGATTGCTCAACAAAAAAATCGGCGGCGCACCGGTCAATTCGTATCAACCCGCCGGCGTCTGGGAGGAAGCGACTTTTGGAAATAAAAAATATAAACAGGACGAAGGCAACGCGCTGTATCGACGCAGTCTTTACACATTCTGGCGGCGCATTGTTGGGCCGACGCTTTTCTTCGACACGCCATCACGCATGACCTGCAACGTGAAGCCGACGCGAAATAATTCGCCGTTGCACGCGTTAACGACGTTGAACGACATCACATACGTCGAAGCTGCGCGTCATTTGGCGGAACGAGTCATGGGCCTGAGTGCAGATTCAAAAACCCGCGCTGAGAAAGCGTTTCAACTCGTACTCGCGCGAAAGCCGACGGATGAAGAACTTCATCTGCTGACCGCGTCATCTCGTCAGGCGCAAACACAGTTTTCGTCGAGTCCAGAGGAAGCGAAAAAGTTTCTCGCCGTGGGAGAATCGAAGCGCGATGAAACCATTGAACCAATCGAACACGCGGCTTGGACGGCGACGTGTTTAGCCATTTTAAATTTCGACGAAACGTTGAATAAGGAATGAACCCGTTTTTAGAAAATCAACTCAGCATGACGCGTCGCCAATTTTTTGGCCGGAGCGCAACGGGCATTGGCGTCGCCGCGCTGGCGTCGTTACTTGGACGTGATTTGCTCGCAGGAGAAACCAAACCAAAACGGTTCGGCGGTTTGCCGAACCTTCCTCATTTTGCGCCGAAAGCCAAACGTGCCATTTACCTTTTCATGAACGGCGGTCCAACGCATGTCGATATGTTCGACTGGAAACCGAAGCTTCAGGAAATGCATGGCAAACCGGTGCCCGACGAATATCTCGGTGGGAAACGGTTCAGCACGATGACCGGCGATCCGAGTGGCAAACAACTGCTGGCACCACTCGAAAACTTTAAACAATACGGAAAAAGTGGCGCGTGGGTCAGCGACCTCATGCCGCACACCGCAAAAATTGTGGATGACGTGTGCTTCATCAAATCGATGCACACCGGCTCGATCAACCACGCGCCCGGAATCAGTTTCGCGTTAAGCGGGAGCGAACTTCCCGGGCGCCCGACGCTCGGCGCGTGGCTGAGTTATGGCCTGGGTTGCGAAACGGAAAATCTTCCCGCGTTTGTGGTGATGACATCGGTCAGCAAAGGAACTTCGTGCGGACAAATCTTTTATGATTTTTACTGGGGATCCGGTTTCCTCCCCTCAGAGCATCAAGGCGTGACGTTTCGCAGCAGTGGTGAACCCGTTCTGTATCTGTCGAATCCCGCGGGCATGAGCAAACAGATCAAGCGCGGTGTGCTCGATACGATTGCGCAGATCAATCAGCAAAAGCTTCACGACTTTGGTGACCCCGAAATTGCTGCGCGCATTGCTCAATATGAAATGGCGTATCGCATGCAAACGAGCGTGCCGGATCTCGCCGATTTTTCCAAAGAACCGAAAGAAGTTCTGGAATCGTACGGCCCGCACGTGAACGAGCCCGGAAGTTTCGCCCGCAATTGTCTGATGGCTCGACGTCTGATCGAACGAGGATCGCGCTTCGTTCAGTTGATGCACGCCGGTTGGGATCAACACAGAAGTCTGACCACCGAACTCTACAAACAATGCGAAGACACCGATCAACCGAGCGCGGCATTGGTGAACGATTTGAAACGCCTCGGACTCTTAGATGACACGCTGGTGATCTGGGGTGGAGAATTTGGACGCACTCCGTTTATCCAGGGAAATTTCAACGATCGCCCGATGTGGGGCCGTGATCATCATCCTTATGGATTCACAACGTGGCTCGCTGGAGGCGGCGTCAAACCCGGAATCAGCTACGGCGAAACAGACGATCTCGGTTTCAACGCGGTCAAAGACCGGGTTCATGTCCACGATTTACAAGCGACCATTCTTCATCAACTCGGAATCAATCACGAGAAGCTCACCTACAAATTCCAAGGACGCGACTTCCGCCTCACCGATGTGGAAGGCGAAATTGTGAAAGGGATTTTAAGTTGAGAACACGAATGTTTTATTCGCTGAACGCAGCGAGGACTTCGCCGCGAACCGGAGTTTCCAAGCTCGAATGCCCGCTGCGTTTCTTCTTCGCGTCGCGTGTCACAGATTTGATGTAGCGCACTTCGTTCGCATCGTAAGGCGATCCGTCGGCGCGAAAAATGTCGTGGAACCAAACTTCCGGTTCTGCGGTGTAGGTTTTTTTCCAGGAATCCCATGGATAAATCGTCTGCGTCCTGCCGTTCACGAATCCCCAATTATACGCGCCAATATTTTCTTCCTTCAAATAACCGAGAATCGGCTCAAATCGGCTCTCGTTGCCACGCGCCATGTATTCCGTGCAAATCAGCGGACGACCGTAACGTCGCAAACTCGCCACCGCTTTCTTCATTGAATCCAGATTGGAATAATTGTGGAAACTGATGACATCCGACTCTTCAATTTGCGCTTTTTCCGTGGGCGTCATTTTTTCGGGATCGCTCCAGGTCCCAATCCAGACAGCCGAGGTGAGCGGTTGCGTCGGATTCATTTCCCGCGCCCAGGCGAACGCCTTGCGCATGAGCAAAAGCGCCATCGCCGGTTTGTCCTGCAATTCATTTTTGTATTGGGAAACGAGATTGTCCGGCTCGTTGAAAATATCCCAGAGCTGCACGCGCCGGTCGTTGCGGAAATGGCCGACGACGCCTTGCACATAACTTTTCAATTCATCGTGGCGCGCGGGATTGCCCAAAATTTCTGCACCGGGATTTTGCACCCAACCAGAATTGTGAATGTGCGGACGCGGCTCGCGTTGTTTGCCGAGTTTCGGATTCGGATCCCACACGCTGTCGAACAACACAAACATCACGCCGATCTTATGCTTATCAGCGATCTCGACAAATTCATCGAGGCGTCGGAGAAAACCTTTCGCATCCTGCGCCCAAAGCAAATCGTGCAAATAAACGCGCACGCTGGTGAAACCGAGGTCCTGCGCCCAGCCAAGTTCGCGATCAATCGTTTTCGGATCCCACGTGTCCGCCTGAAACATCTCAAGCTGATTGATGGCCGTGCTCGGCCCGAAATTACAACCGACTAGCCACGGCTGTTTTGCATACCAGGCGTGTGCTTGTTCAGCAGTCCATTTTGTGCGGGGCTGTTCCTGAGTTGTAGAACAACCGAAGAGAACCAGCACGAGGGCAATCAAAGGCAATTGTTTCATAGGCATTTTAAATTTGGATACCGGGAAATTAACTAAACGTTTTTCAGAAACCATCTTCTATTTCAATCATCGACTTGGATGGGTGTGATTAAAAGTGGGTGAGGCGTGGCTATTTGGACTGCGGGGACATGTCCCCGCTTTGGCTGCACGGTGAAAAAGCGCCGAGCGTCTTTTAGCCCGAACTCCGAAGCAGCGGCGAGCATCCCTGCTTGCCGTAGAGCCGGGCTTCCCAGCCCGGCGGAAGGAAACTCACGCAGGGTGGACGGGGTTGGAATTTTTAGCCGCACCAAAAAACAGGCTTCCGGCGTCGCATCCATTCCTATTTCGGAGTTCGGGGTTAATTCAAAACGATTTTGCGGTTGCCACCGTGCAGGAAGAGAGACGTCCTGCCGTCGCACTCCAAAGGTTTTCTAATCTCTCCCACTTTTAATCGCACCCGACTTGGATGCAGTAGTTTTCGGCGATCAATCTTCGATCGGGTTTTCCCACTCGGGATAAATTTCCGCCGCAAGCTGTCCGCGACGAATCAGTTCCTGGAGATCGCGGATGATCGTGCGACGAGCCACGCCGAATTGGCGGGCAAGCGCGGAAATATTCGGGCGCGCTTTTGATTCTTTCACCAGTTCAACAATGCGATTCTGGCGGCTGAGACGATCAGTGGAACGGCTGAACAATTCCTGCGCATCGACGCGGCGCGCCCGTTCCAAAGCTTCAAATTGCCGGACAGCCTCTGATTCGCCGCACTCCTGCAACGCGATTTCCACCGTTTGTCGAAGCTCACAAACATCCACTGGTTTTGGCAGACAATAATGAGCGCGACGCGGACCTTGCAGCGCCTTCATTTGTTGCCGCACTTCCAATGCGCCGGAGACGACGATGATCGGCACGAATGGCAGCAACTCTTTGAACTCCGGAAGAAAATCCAGACCGAGTTCGCCATCGGCGAGTACGTGATCGAGGATGAGCAAACGCGGCGGATGATGTGGAATTTGCGCGAGCGCTGCACTGCCAGTTTTTACGCGGAGCAATTTGTATTTCGAAAGAGCATCCTCGTAGATCTCGTATTGGAAATCATCGTCTTCAACGATCAGAATGGTCGGTTCGTTCATAACGCTTGGGCCGTTGACTGTGGCTCGCGGATCCTCGACAACGAAATTTCTGTCAAAGTCCGCACGGGCAAAACCAAAGTGAACGTGCTGCCTTTTCCTAAAACGGACTCAACGCTCAATCCCGCTTCAAGTTTCTTCGCCAACTCGTAAACCATGGAAAGTCCGAGACCAGTGCCACGTCGGGTGGATAGTGCTTTCGTGGTGAAGAACGGCTCGAAAACACGCGGCAAATTTTCAGGCGAAATTCCACAGCCAAAATCTTTCACGGATATCGTGAGATAACTTTTCGATGACGTCGGCAATAGAATCGTTCCGCCGTGCAGTGATTCAATTTGCCGCGTCGTGAGGATGACTTGTTTGCGCCCGTCCATTGATTCAGCCGCATTGAAAACAAAATTTAGCAAGATCTGCTGCACTAAATCACGAGCCACGGAAACTTCCGGCAAATCATCGTCGCACTCGAACTTCACTTCGACCTCACGCCCGAAACGTTCCCCGAGCAACGTGAGCGTATCGGCGACGACCGCGTTGATGTCACACGGCACAGCGCGTTCATCGGAACTGCGACTGAAGCCGAGCATCGCCTCGACAATCCCCGCGCCTTGCTGCACGACGGTTTTGATGCGGTCAAGGCGAGTGCGAACTTTTTCGGGGTTGTCGAGATTCTCATCAATGATCTGAGTGGAGCCTTTGATGATCGAAAGGATGTTGTTGAAATCGTGCGCGATACCGGCGGCGATTGTGCCGAGCGCATTCATTTTCTGGCTGTGGAGCAATTCGCGATTCGCGATTTCCAGTTCGCGCGTTCGTTCCGCGATTTTCTTCTCCACCTCCGCGTAACTCAGTTTTAAGCGGCGATGGCGATTGACCGCGACGCCAGCAAAGAACAAAGCGACGGCCATGCCCGCAAATGCGATGACGATGAGCCGCGCTTCTTTGTACCAAGGAACGGTCACGATGAATTCGAGCCGCGCCGGATTCGCGTCGGTGTTCCCGTTGCGATCCATCGCGCGCGCCTGAAAGTAATGTTTTCCTGGCGCAAGGTCGGATAGAGCAACTTCGTCCGACTCGGAAAACGCCGACCACTCGCGCTCGTCCAGTCGATGCGAAAAAAGCAACCGGTCGCGCGGCGTAAATTTCCAGCGATCTTCTGCGCTCAACTTCAGCACCAAAGATTCGCCTTCACGCACGCGGCCTTTTTCATCGTTCAAACCTGTGATGAATGTGCGCGGCGCGTCCGTATCTGCTTCGGGATGAAACTGCGCCCAGCCGAGAGTTGTTTCCGCCCAGATTCTTCCAAGTTGATCTTCGCGAAGTTGCCGCACATCCGCACTTGGCAATCCTTCCGCCAAATTGTTTTCAATCCACCCACCGGAAACAAGACGGTGCACGCCGTTCTCCGTGGCCACCCACAGAGTTCCATCGCGCGAACAAAGCAGCGCATTGATGCCCACGAATCCCGCGCGAATGGACGACCAATTCATCCCGTCGAATTCCCAAAGTTTATCGGTGGTGGCGGCGATCATTTTTCCATCAATCAATTCGGCAAACGCGACGACGTAATCGGGAATGTTTTTGTCCGATTGCGGAAAGGTTTGCCGTTTTTCATTCTGCACGCGCGCCACGCCGCGCTCATCGCTCAACCAGACATCACCATTTCGGGCCGTGAAGGAATTTGCGGAAAGCTCGGGACTTTCCGAGTTCGCCTGCGCTTCGCGAGACAATTCTTCGTTCTCCGGCTCGCGCCACAGCGGCGCAGCGTGGCGAAACAAACCATCAGAAGTCGCCAGCCAGAAAACGCCATTCGGCTCCACTGCGACATCGAAAATTTGTCGAGGGAGGAACTCTTTGGCTGGAACGAAACGGGAATCGTTTTCCGAAATCCGAAACAGGCCGGTGCTAGTCGCAGCCCAAAATGACGGATTGGCCCCACGCCACGCCCACAGAATTTTCTCGTCCCGCCACGCAATCACGCGCCAGGATTTTCCATCGAATCGCACCATCGCATTCTGGCCATTCCTGGATTCCGCGAGCGCGATGACACCGCCTTCCTCATCCGCTTCCGGGGCGAGGATATTTTTTATATCGAGTTCTGACGGCAAAATAAATTCGTTCCACTCACTTTTTGTACTGAGATTTCGCGTTGGTCCCGCCAGATGCGCCAGACCGCGCTCGCCGCCGATCCAAAGCCCGCCATCACGCGCAACCGTGACGCTGGAGAAAAATCCAATTTGCGATTGCGCGGCGTTACGCACGATTTCGACCCGCAGTTGGTCGGGGTTTTCGGAATTGAATTCCATGAGGCGGTCGTGCAGCAGAAATAAAACGCGCGATTGGCGCAGCGGATAAAGCGGGAGGAAGTTCGTGGCGTTGCGAAATTGATTTTGAAATTCAGCCGCTATTTCTGGAACGCGATGCAGAATCCATCTGTCGTTTTTGAATTCCACTAGCCCGTTCGTTGTGACGGCCCACAGTTGTCCGCCCGCACCTTGCGCGATGCGTCCCTGCACAATTTCAGGCAGTGAAATTTTTCTTACGGAATAGCCGTCCAGCACGCTCACGGAATTTGAATGGGGATGCGTGACGAGAACATGTCCCTGCGGCGAGACGCTGACGGTCTGGCACGGAGATTCAGCAAGACCATCGCTGTTCTTGAACGCGCGCCAACTGGAAGCGGGCTGCGCGAAAGTTCCGTGTGCCAAAACTAAAAAAGCTGCAATCAACGCAAATTTAAAAAAAGTCGTCCGCAGTCGATGACATGGCTTGGAATGGACCGCGGCTGTGTCGTCCTCGACCAGCCGCAGCGGGTTGCATACATAGGAGCGCAAAATTGTTTTCCACGATTGCTCTATGGCGAGCCTGCTGCGGCTGGGTTTCACCACAGCCGCGCTCCATTCAACTGGCGCGCTCGGAGTGACGCGCCCTGCCTCTCGCTTCCTGGCAATCGCATTGCGCCAAACATTCCCGCATTGGATTTTGGATTTCATTTACGCCCGCAAACGCACTTGGGATTGGCTCGGATTATTCCATTTGATTTCAGGTGTGCAATCAAAAGCACAGGTGTGCGGTGAGACGCACAGTTCCCAAGGCAAATGCAGCGTTGTAAACAGGATTTTGCCAACGGGAACTCACAATCACGTCATGAAAAAATCATTCTGCATAAAACTGGGCTTCGCATTGATCGTCATATTAGCTGCCATCGGCGCTCCGCATTTTAGTTATGGCGGAAAAATTGCGGCGTGGGGCGACAACACTAGCGTCCAAACGCGGCTCCCCAATGGGCTGAACAACATTAAGGCCATGGATGCAGGCTACCGTCATAATCTCGCGCTTCGAGTGAATGGCGCGGTCGTGGCATGGGGATTGAACGACTTTGGACAGGTCGGCGTTCCGTCCGGCGTCACGCGGGTTGCCGCGATTTCCGCCGGACATTTTCACAATCTTGCATTGAAGGATGATGGCACTGTCATGGCGTGGGGGCGAAACCTTGAAGGGCAGACAAACGTTCCTCCTGCTTTATCCAACGTTATTGCGATTGCGGCGGGCGGCTCGCATAACCTTGCCTTGAAGAGCGACGGCACGCTCGTTGCGTGGGGGCGGGATTACTTTGGTGTGACGAATGTTCCCTTCGGCTTGACTGACTTGATCGCAATCGATGCGGGCAACACACATAACATTGCGCTCAGGGCAGACGGCACGGTGTTCGCATGGGGCGGGCCGAACACTTACGGCGAAATCAATGTTCCCGAGGGATTGTCGAACGTGATCGCCATTGCAGCCGGCGGAAATCACAACCTCGCCCTTAAAACGGATGGAACCGTTGTGGCATGGGGTTATTCAGAACAGGGACAAATCAACGTTCCGGCAGGATTGTCGAACGTTGTAAAGATTGCTGCCGGAGTTTACCAAAGTTTGATTCTCAAAGCAGACGGCACCGTCATGGGGTGGGGTTTGGATGATCGGGTTGGAAAAATTCCGGCTGGTTTATCAAATGTCACAGCACTCGCTGGCGGCTACGAACATGCGTTGGCATTGGTCTATTCAGGGCCGCTTGAAATTCTTGAGGAACCACAAAACCAGAACGTCGCTCTCGCGTCGAATGTCACGTTCTCGGTTTTGGTCACGGGCGCGGAGCCAATTGCTTATCAGTGGCTGCGGAACGGGGGTCCGTTATCCGACAACGCTCGCTATATCGGTCGCACTAATGCCGCATTGACGATCACCAACGCGCAATTCAGCGATGCTGGAATTTACTCCGTGATTGCCAGCAATCCGTTCGGTTCCGTGAGGAGCACTGGCGCGGTGTTGACGGTTATTGGTCCACCTTCGATAGCGGAACGGTCGCCTGACCGCTCGGTGCCTGCTGGCACAAACATCAATCTCTTTGTCAATGCTGTTGGAACGCCGACCTTAAGTTACCAATGGTCGCTGAATGGAACGGTTCTCCCCGGCAGAACCAATAGCTTTTTCTTCTTGTCGAACGTTCAATTTACAAATTCGGGAACGTATTCCGTGCTGGTCACAAATGCGTATGGCCAGGCGCAAACGAACATTGAACTTTATGTCACGAACACCGCGCCGTACTTTTTGAAGCAACCGTTCGTTCGCAACCCGAATCAACCCACCACGACGAATCCAGTCGTTCCCCTGGGTGGGAGCGTCGTCTTCGAAATTGATGTGAAAGGCTCAACGCCGCTGCGTTTTCAATGGCAATTCAACGGCGCGAATATTTCTAACGCCACGAACGCCACGCTGGCACTCTCCAACCTGCAGTATGACCAGACTGGGTTTTACACCGTCGCGGCGAGCAATGCGTTCGGGCAAACCTTCAGCGCAAAAATCTTTCTGAATGTGGTTCAGGTTTTCGCGTGGGGCGCTCCGTTCACCGACCACACCAATACGCCAGTTGGATTAACCAATGTCATTGCGATAACGGCGGGCGGTTCACATATCGCGGCCTTGAAATCAGATGGCACGGTGAAGTCATGGCTTGCGGGACCTGGCTTTGTCTATGGCTCAACAGCGGTCACAAACATCCCGCAGAGCGCCACCAACATCGTCGCCATCCATTCCGGCACTGATCACATCCTCGCGCTGCGTTCAAACGGCACGGTTATCTCCTGGGGAGGAAATGCGAACGGACAAACCAATGTGCCTCCGAACCTGTCGAATGTCGTGGCCGTCGCCGCTGGATTCGCCCGAAGTTTTGCCATCAGACAGGACGGCTCGGTTGTTGGTTGGGGAACGCAAGGGATTGTTCCGTCCAGCCTTTCAAATGTCGTGGCCATTTCCATCGCGAAAACTACGGGTTCCCGAAACTATGCTTTGCGCCGCGATGGTTCCGTCGTGACCTGGCCGATTATTGAAACGTTCACCAGTGTCTCCAATGCCATTGCCATTGCAGGAACTTCCTCAGGCTTTTTGGCATTGAAGCCGGATGGAACAGTTTGGAGTTCCTCGCAAGGCATTTTGTTTCCGCAAAATCTTTCCACCGTGGTGGCAATTGCCGGGAACCATTCAGATGGATTGGCGTTGAAAGCAGACGGAACGGTGGTGGCAGCAACACGCGTGGGCAATTTGCCGAACCTGACAAACATTATCGCAATCGCCTCGGGCGGAGAAAAAGGAGATATCGGAGTGGCATTAATCGGTAACGGTGCGCCGGCAATTACGCTTCAACCGTTCAGTCAGGAACCTCAAAAAGGCACTGTGGTTCAACTTCACGCACGAGCGGCAGGCATTCAGCCGATGAAGTATCAATGGCAGTTTGAAAACCAGAATATTTCCGGCGCGACGAATGCGTCTTTGCTCATTACCAATATGCAGGGCAAACATACCGGCGGCTATCGAATGCTTGCTTCGAACGCGCTTGTTTCCGTGTTCACTGCGACGGCGCATTTGACGATTCCTTTTAGCACGAACCTCGCGGCCTCGGTAAATGCGACCAACCTGGTTTGGCAAACCCTTTCAACGACGAATTCGCCAAAGATTTGGTTTGCGCAGATTCGCGAAACGCACGACGGCGATGTTGCGGCGCAAAGCGGGGGAATTTCTCACAATCAACAATCTCAATTAGTCACGACGGTCATCGGTCCCGGGACGTTGACGTTCTGGTGGAAAGTTTCGTCCGAGGCGGGATACGATTTTCTTAGATTTAGTTGGGGCAGCGAAACAGTACCGCGCGCGAGCATTTCCGGAGAAACCGGCTGGGAGAAAAAAACTTTCTCGATTCCAGCGGGCGGTCACATTCTGCGATGGACTTACATCAAAGACGGAACTGTCAGCAGCGAACGAGACGCGGGGTGGCTGGACGAAGTTGTCTTCACTCAACCGATTCCGACCATTATTCGGCATCCATCGGATCGAACCGTTTTGATGGGTTCAAACGTCATGTTCGCTGCCAGCGCTGAAGGAGTCGGGCCGTTGAGTTATCAATGGTTGAAAGATGGAACCAATTTACCGGGGAGAACCGTTTCATTTTTCACGTTGACCAACGTCATGCCGCCGGATGCGGGCACTTACGCGATGAGAGTTTCCAATATTTACGGCAGTGTTACGAGCAGCAATGCCATTTTGACCGTGCTCATCCCACCTCAACTGAATTCGTTCCAGGTGCTTCCAGACGGCAGCA
>JBBQAX010000120.1:0-12153 GCA_038316905.1 Verrucomicrobiota bacterium
CCGATGATGGCGTCGTCCGAGGATTCCACAATCGCCGCCAGCAACGACAATGCTTCCGCCGCTTCCTTGCTTTTCGTGATGTCGAGCGTCACGCCCGTCATGCGGGTCGGCTGCCCGTGTTCGTTGAGCAAAACTTTGCCGCGCGACGCCAGATAATGAACACTCTTGTCCGGCCAGATCACACGGTATTCGGTCATAAATTCCCCGCCCCGCTCCTGGGCCCGGGTGATTTGCCGTGAAACTCCCTCGCGATCTTCGGGATGAATGTGCTGGGCCAGAGTTTCTCCACGTCCATCAAATTCTCCCGGCTTCATTCCATACAACTGATGCACGTAACTGTCCCAGCGAATCAAACCGGTCTCCAAAATCTGGTCCCACGCGCCCGTCCCAGAGGCTTCCAACGCCAGGCGCAACCGTTCTTCACTTTGGCGCAACGCCTGATCGCGATCGTGGATTTCCGTGAGCATGTGGTTGAACGCATCGGTGAACAGCCCCAATTCATCCGTCCCGTATTTGCGCGCGCGCACCCGATAATCTCGCTGCACGGAAACCACTCGCGCCGTTTCCGCCAATTCCAGGATCGGTACCGAGATCTGTTTCTGCAACCAGTTGGACAAAAGAAACGCGATCAGGAGGGAGCCGGCCATGACGATGAGTGCGATGATTCCGTAATACGTGAACCGCGTATACATCGGCGAAAGATCGGTGATGAGATACAAACTGCCGAGCCACGTTTCGCCTTCGCGGACGGGCGACGCAATGTGCAATTGAGCCGACACAAATTTATAACCGTAATTCTTCGGCACGAGGGGAAAATCTGACGCTGTCTGTTTCGCCGGGTAATGCGCCACCATTTCCCCTTCGCGATTGTAAAGGCTGGCGCGAACAATGGTTTCATCAGCCTGCAATTTGGAAAGAATCTCCGTCGCGGTTTTATCATCTTCAAACGACAGCGCCGCCGTGGTGTTGGCCGCCGTGATTTCGGCTAGGGTTTGCGTGTTTTCCAAAACCGTTTTGCGGAAAGTGATCCATTCGTAAGCGATGAACGGCGCAGAGACCAACACCAACACCACGCTGCTGGTCAGCATGATGATCGTCGTCAACTTCCGCTTGATTGGAACGTCACGGAGATTCATCGCTTCTCGGTCGATACGATCTCAGCGAGCTGAAGTAATTTTGCGCTGATGGAAAGATTCGCCTCTTTGGCGGCCTGAGCATTTATTTTAATACCAATTTTAGTCTCTTTCCTCGCAAAGCGGACAATCCCTCCTCCTAACACGAAATTCTCCATGTCGCTCACCGTCAATATACTCCGGCCTTTCAATCGCGCCAGAATGGAGCTGACATTAGCCGCTTCCGAGTTGCTGATGAAAAGCATGTGACACTCGCGGATATCGGAAACGCTTTTATACCGCCGCACCTCCAGCTTACGGCCTTTGATCGTTTCATCCTTCACGGTCTCGTCCAACACCGCGCCAAAAGGGTCAACGCCAAGCACGCCGATGATCAACGGGCTTTTCTCATTCACAAACACGTTCTCCGGCCAATCTACGTACTGCACGATGTTAAACAGGTAAACGGCTTTCAGTTTGTATTCCGGCGAGGGCGTCTGGGCCTGAGCGGAAACGGAGGCGAAAAGGCCAAAAATAATCAGGATCACGCAAATTTGGGCGAGGCCGCGCAATTTAAGCAGACTCGGGGGCGAATGTCCGCCTGACACGGGCGAATGTGCATATAACACTTTGTTGTTCTTCCTCTCCCCATGAGGAACGAATGGGGAGAGTACCGAGGAGAGGGGAATTCCCAACAAAACGCGCCTCCTCTCCTCCCTCCGATGGAGGAGAGGGAGGAAACATTTCCATAAACGAACCATCCTTTTGCTGAAGTTCAATTTCAGAAGCGCCATGTCACCTTTCCGTAAACGCTCCGCTCGATTTCGTGGCGATTCGCACTGGGGAAGCCAAACTCCGGATGCCGGTTGTCCAAAAGATTTTGGCCCACGATGGAAAATTCCAGGTCCTCCGTGGGATTCCAGCCGAGTCGCAGGTCGAGCGAGAAATAGCCGGGGACCGTTCCAGCGCGTCCGCCAGAGACTGGCCTGAGCTTATCCACCCAGCGTAAACGGCTGTCGATTTCAAAATGGCCGGGCAAGGAAATGAAGGATTGCAACGAAGCCTGGTGTTGCGGATCGGCGAATTCTCCTCGGGCATTGTTGGAATCGTCCCGGCCGCTTTTCTCACGAAAGTCGTTTTGCAGATAGATATAGCCTAAGCGCAAGCGCCAGCCATCGAGCACTTGGAACGTGGTGTCGAGTTCGACGCCGAAGTTCTGGCCTTCGACGTCGTTGGCAATGGTGGGGAGCGGCGAATTCGTGCGGACGCTGCGGATGTCATCATAGTCATTGTAGAACGTGGAGACGGAGGTGGAAACCTTGGGGTGCAGCTGGGCGCGATAGCCGAGTTCGTAGGCGATGACGGTCTCGGACTCGAAACCCGACCCGCCATTGATCACGGTAAAAGGCGGATTACCCGGCACGAAAAAATGGCGGTCAATCCGCGAGGGAGTGCGCACGGCGCGGGAAACGGCGGTCCAGAGCAGTTGTTTTTCAGTGAGGCTCCAAGCGAGGCGTCCGCTGGGTTGCACTTCAATTCCGGTGTAATCGTTGTTCTCAATCTTGGTTCCCAAGGTGAGGAACAAGTTCTCGCGCAAAAGGATTTCGTCTTGCACAAAAGCGGTGAAGAGATGGCGGTTAAGGGTTGCGGGCAGAAAAGCGAGCACGGCGGAGTTATCGACGACGTTATGGGTGAAACGGTAACCCGCGCCCCAAGTGATGTTGTGGCGTTCGCCCAAAGTGAAGTGGTGATCGAAATCCAAATCGTATGTGTCGAGGTCTTCGGCGAATATGCCGGGAATTTTGCGATGCGTGCGGTCGTAATAAAATTGCAGGCTGAAATCGGAATCGTCGGAAAGCGTGTGCGTCCAGCGGGTGAGCAAATTGCCGCCGCCCAGATCGAGGTTGTCGTTCAGCCGTTGATCCGCTTCGCCGTTGTAGATATCGCCTTGGAAGGTCACACTATTTTCGTCGGACGCTTTCCAATCCAGGCGAAATCCGCCTTGCGCGAGTTGCCAGTCATCCTGCCCGTTGCTGCCATCGGTGAACACGCTGTCGTCGCGATCAAAATATTTTCCATAGATGCGGTAGGCGACGTTGCTCGACAACATCCCGCCGTAACGCACGCCGCCGAAGTGACGCAACTCCGTCCCGCCACCGCCAGTCAGAAGCATCCCCTGGGTGTCCTTCGCGCTCTTGCTGATAATATTAATGACGCCGTTAACCGCATTCGCTCCATAAAGCGTTGCGCCCGGTCCGCTGATAACTTCGATGCGATCCAAATCTTCGAGCAGATAATCCTGCACGTCCCAAAAAACGCCGGAGAAAAGCGGCGTGTAAACACTGCGTCCATCGATGAGCACGAGAAGTTTATTGGCGGTGGTGGCGTTAAAACCGCGCGCGGTGATGGCAAAACTGCGCGCATCGATTTGCGCGACATGCAGGTTGTTCGCCAAACGTAACGCTTCGGAAATACTCGACGCACCCGACCGGCGAATATCTTCCTGCGTGATAACTTGAATGGCAGCAGGCGCCTGGCGATACGGCTCCGGTCGTCGCGAAACGGAAGTGACATCCAACTTCATCAAATCTTCGAGGCTCAGTTTTTTAAGTTGGGCGGGCGAGGCTTCCAGAATGTTGGTATCGGCGGACAGCCAACTGGAATTCAAAAGCAACATCGCGCCTATCATCAGCAATCCCACGAAGCGGAAATGTTTCGTTAGCATATATTTTAAAATTCACCTCACGCACGTGCGGGGCGAATTGCAGCACAATCAAATCGGATTAAAAAAGCGATTCAATGAATTTCCAGTGGGGGATTCCCTGAAATATCAAAAACTAACGGAGGGCGGAGCGGTCTTGAAGGAAGGCCTGAAGTTGAAGCTGACAAATACTATTTGCGTTTCTTTGAAACCAAAGTCATCCGGCGAGGGCTGAGTTTCTTGCGCGCCGATTCCTCGGCCACATGAAAGGCGCGCGCGATCCGAACCACGATATGGCGCGTCTCGGCAATTTGCCGCCGGTTTTGTTCGGCGTTAAATTCCAGACGATCTACCATTTCAAGCAGATGTTTCAATCGCGAGCTGAATTTCATACGAAAACAAACATTAGCAAAAATGTAACCAGTTCTCGCTGATTCTCGAATTTCGATCACTGCCGACTTTTTTTTCCCGGATTTAGCCAAAGTTTTACGTAAAAGCCGACTTACAAAGTCAATCGTCTACAAGCGCTGTCTCAATCCGATACGGAAGACGAGCTATTTACCGCTGACGAGTGATCGTTGCAGCATTGTCTGAATTGGCGAGCGAATCAGCGCGATAAAACCCGAAAATGAGGGTAGCGAATGCGCACAAAATCAATTCCATCAAACAATAGCCGGCAGCAACACGACTTCTCCGCAAACATTGGTCGCGACCGTGGTCGCGGACTGCCAATCGTCAAACAATCTGGCATCCAGAATTCCAGACCAGTTTTCTCCAGTCCAATACTTGCTGCAATTCTCCCGATTTTTGATTGCCCACATCTAATCAGATTGCTCGACAGGTTCGGAATCCGCAATCGGGCGCGCGCCTTAGAGCAGCGGCCCCTGATTGCTTTAAGGAGAATTTGCAAGGGCAAGCGACCAGCCAACAGCCGCTGTTCAAAGTCGAATGCGCTCAAGCAACAGAAGCAACTCGTCTATACCCCGCCAACGAAGACACGCCCCCGGTTTCACTCTCGAAGGAACCACTAACCTTCCCAATCCAATTGCTTGGAATCCTGTTTCTTCTACGGTCAACAGCAGCAATCACACAGCGACAATCAACGCAAGTAGTGGAAATCAGTTCTTCCGATTAAGAAAGTAAATGTCGGCAGCGAATAGTTTCGGAGTGTCGGTGAGAGCGGACGTCTGCTGCGCGGCAATAATGACGACGGCGAGCAAAATCGCTGCGAGCGCCAACTTAAAAATCCAACCGCTTTTTTGCACGGGCTTGTCAGCCGGTGGTAACTCTGCTTCCAAAACGGACTTCAACAATTCCAGCGGTTTCCATTTCTCGGCGCCTTCTTCGCAATAGCGGCTTTTTCCATCAACAACACCTTTGTCCCACATCCCTCGAAGTTGACGAAGTGTGTAGGGCCCGGATTTGGTGCCGTTCCGATCGAGGTAAAAAGTCACAAAATTGGGTAAGGAATAATTTCAGCTCCAAGCTGCCACAATGATTCGAAAATAAAAATCATTTGAGTTTTGATCATCAAAGCAGGCGTACTCCGTAATTGAAACCCGGAAGAAATAACCGATTGACCTGAAACGGTGGAGCAATTAGTAGTTACGCGTGACTCGCAATTTGAACCTTCGACTGTCGAACCGTGCGCTGCTACTTCGCAGCGTGGCAGTCGGGTTTTAATTTCGTTCAAGAATAATTTTGAAACCCCACTGCTGAAACGGCGGTGGGGTTTTTGTTTTGGCAAACAGAGACGCCTTCGCCAGAACTCAATAAAGCTATGTTAAAAGATTCGTTTAAAAAATATCGCGCTTATCCGCCGATCCATTTGCCTGAACGCCAATGGCCCGGCAAAACGCTCAGCCACGCCCCGCGTTGGTGCAGTGTGGACTTGCGCGATGGCAATCAGGCGCTCGCCGTGCCCATGAACGTTTCGCAAAAACTCGAATTGTTCCAGACGCTCGTGAAATGCGGATTCAAAGAAATCGAAGTCGGCTTTCCTTCCGCGTCGAACACGGAATTTAACTTCAACCGTCGTCTCATCGAAGAGAATCGCGCCCCGGACGATGTCTGGTTGCAAGTGCTCGTGCAGGCTCGCGAAGATTTGATTGAGAAAACGGTGCAATCATTGATTGGCGCGAAGAAGGCGATCATTCATCTCTACAACTCCACTTCCCCTGCCCAACGCCGTGTCGTTTTTGGCAAATCGAAGGAAGAAATCATCCAGGTCGCCGTGCAAGGCGCGCAATGGATCAAGGATCGGTTGCCTCGCCTCGAAGGCACGGAAGTCGCACTCCAGTATTCACCGGAAAGTTTCAGCGCAACGGAAGTGGAGTTCGCCAAAGAAATCTGCGAAGCCGTGATGGATGTCTGGCAACCAACGCCGCAACGTAAAATGATTTTGAATCTCCCGAACACGGTTGAGGTCGCGATGCCAAATGTTTACGCAGATCAAATTGAGTGGATGTGTCGCAACATCAAAAACCGCGAATCGCTCGTCGTCAGTCTGCACACACATAACGATCGGGGCACGGGCGTGGCGGCGACAGAACTTGGCTTGCTCGCTGGCGCGGATCGCGTTGAAGGAACACTCTTTGGCAATGGCGAACGCACGGGAAATTTGGATGTCATTACGGTGGCGTTGAATCTCTACATGCATGGCATTGATCCGAAATTGGATTTCTCGAATCTCAATTCTCTCATCGACGTTTACGAACGTTGCACTGGGATGACGGTGCCGCCGCGCCAATCGTATGCGGGCGAACTGGTCTTCACTGCCTTCAGTGGCTCGCATCAGGACGCGATCAAAAAAGGTTTGGCGGAATGGGAAAAAGGACAACAGGAAAACTGGGATGTTCCTTATCTCGCGATTGATCCGGCGGACATTGGCCGCGAATACCGGGAAGTCATTCGCGTGAATTCGCAGAGCGGCAAAGGCGGCGTCGCTTATCTGCTGGAAAGCGAATTCGGAATCCAATTGCCGAAGGAAATGCAACGCGAGTTCGGTCCGATTGCGAACGACGAGGTTGATCGCTTGGGTCGCGAGGTCAAAGGCGCGGAATTAAAAGAGATGTTTTGGGTGGAATACGTCGAACGCTTTTCACCGTGGCAACTCAAGGGATTTGAAACGGAAAGCAAAGATGGCGTCGTCCGATGCCGCGCGAAGCTATTGCGCGAGGGGCAGGCTGTTGAATTTTCGGGCGAAGGAAACGGGCCGCTCGCGGCGCTTGTCCACGGCTTCGGACAAGTTGGCGTGCCACGTTTCGAAATCAGCAATTACAGCGAACACGCATTGAGCGCGAGCGAAGAAGCGGCAGCGATTTCTTATATCCAAATCAAACTCGCCGATGGCAAAACGCGCTGGGGCGCAGGCGTGGATACGAATATTGAACTGGCCTCGATCAAAGCAGTGTTGAGTGCTCTCAATCGATCTTAGAAAGCGAAAGTTTCCAGGTGCAATTGCTAAAGACATCCGGGACGGTCACAGAATTGTGACCGTCTAAGGAAGTTCACGCGAAGGAAATCAGGCGAACGCCGGATTGATTAGCCGGTGAAAACGAAGTTGAGTTTCTTAAAGGAGAAATTCATGCGCAACCGGCTCGGTTTTAAAAATTTTTTTCCACTACTAAAGGAAACTGCGGGTGAATGGGTTGAGGATAAAGCTCCGCGTCTAGGAGCGGCGCTGGCCTATTACACGATTTTTTCCATCGCCCCCCTGCTCCTCATCGCGATCACAATTACTGGTCTGGTTTTCGCAGATTCTCAAGCCCAGGTACTTTCTGAGGTTAGAAAATTGATGGGCGATAAAGGTGCAGAGGCCATTCAATCGATGATCACCGCCGCTCAGAAACCCGCAGAGAGCATTCTCGCAACGCTTCTTGGATTTATCACTTTGATCTTCGGCGCTGCAGGGGTTGTCGTTCAATTAAAGGACGCGCTTAACACCATTTGGGATGTGGAAGACGCTCCCTCCGGTGGATTGTTTGGGTTTGTAAAAAAATATTTTCTCTCATTCGGAGTGGTTTTGGGAATCGGATTTTTGCTACTAGTGTCGCTGTTGCTCGAAGCGGGTTTGGCAATTGTGGGGCAGTTCGTCAAAGACTACATGCCCGCGCTTGGCATCGTGATGCAGGTCGGCGCTCTTGCGATCTCTTTTGGTGTCATCACGTTGCTGTTTGCTTTCTTGTTCAAGTTCCTGCCCGATGTAAAAGTCGCCTGGCGAGATGTCTGGATCGGAGCCGTCCTCACTTCATTTTTATTTGTCGTCGGTAAAGTCGGGCTTGGCCTTTACCTCGGGAAGGCAGCGGCGGCATCCGCATACGGCGCTGCCGGCTCATTGGTTATCATGCTCTTGTGGATATATTACTCCGCTCAAATTCTTTTCTTTGGGGCAGAATTCACACAGGTCTATTCGCGCCGTCATGGCTCGCGCTATGATCCAAAAGCACCCGTCGGTAAACTTTCGCAGAAAGACAAACTGATTGCGGAAAGCGACCGGCAGCGAGCGCGCCTTTCTTCGACCTTCAAACCGGAGCCGCAGCCGAAGAAACGTCAACTTGAACGCTTCGAAATGGAGCGCCGCCGATCCCTATGAATCACGGATCATTGACGCAATGCAGTCATCTTTCCGGTTCTGGAATCATCGCTTCCGCTTCCCTTGCAAATGATGCGCGCATGGCGTTAGTTAAAATTCAAGGAGCGCGATGAATTTTTCCGGGTTAATAAATTTGTGCGAGAAACATCGCAACGACCGCTTGATCGCTATCGCTGAGAAGGCGGAAGTATTCTGCGACGTGTCGTCCGTGAGAGAATTAAATTCTACATTTCTCGAGCAGATCGAACACTTTTTCGTTTCCTACAATCAAGTTGAAGGAAAACAATTCAAGCCGCTCAAACGATCCGGCCCAACCGCCGCGATGATGCTGATCAAAGCAGGGCAACGCTCCTATTCTTCTCCAGCCACACAAATCAAAAACTCATGACAAATCATCTTGCGTCCATCGCAAAACAACTAGTCGCGCCCGGCAAAGGAATTCTGGCTGCGGATGAAAGCAATCCAACGATCGAGAAACGTTTCAAAACAATGGGGGTCCCATCGACGGCAGACTCGCGACGAGATTATCGCGAAATGCTCTGCGGAACACCGGGTTTGTCCGAACACATCAGCGGCGTGATTTTGTTCGACGAAACGTTGCGACAGAAAACGAATGATGGAATTCCATTCCCAGAGTTACTTTCCAATTCAGGCATCATTCCGGGTGTCAAAGTAGATAAAGGAGCGAAGCAGCTGGCCAACTTTCCCAAGGAAAAAATCACGGAAGGCCTCGACGGATTGCGCGAGCGATTTGCCGAATATGCGCAGCTTGGAGCGAAGTTCGCCAAATGGCGCGCGGTGATTTCGATCGGCGAAGGCATCCCGAAAGACTTTTGTCTCAAGGCCAATGCCCATGCTTTGGCTCGTTATGCAGCGCTGGCGCAAGAAGCCGGGCTGGTTCCAATCGTAGAACCGGAGGTGTTGATGGATGGAGATCACACCATCGAACGCTGCTTTGAAGTGACTGAGACCATCCTGGAATTTTTGTTTAACGAATTATTTGCGCACCACGTTCGGCTTGAAGAACTGTTGCTGAAAGCGAGCATGGTTGTTTCTGGAACGACCTGTTCACGGCAAGCGCCCGTGCGACAAGTTGCCGAAGCCACGCTGCTTTGTTTGCGCGATACCGTTCCCGCCGCAGTGCCGGGAGTTGTTTTTCTCTCTGGCGGCCAAAGCGATGAACTCGCCACGGCTCATCTGAATTCAATGAACCAAATTGGCCGTGCCCCATGGGAACTGAGTTTTTCTTTTGGTCGCGCATTGCAATCCCCGGCCTTGAAAGTCTGGCGCGGGGAGCATGACAACATTCGAGCGGCTCAGGAAATGTTGTTGCATCGCGCACAGTTAAACGGTGCAGCGCGTTCTGGAAAATATACCGAAGAAATGGAGCATGCGGACACGTACGCGAAGGGCTGAACTATGCAGACAAAAATACCGAGACAACGGATGACGTGGTCGCAGTTTATTCCCGACAACGAATGGGCAGCATACGAGACCGCCATTCAAGTGGTTCGAAAATCAAAAGTGGAATTCTTGATCGGCGGTGCGTTTGGTCTGGCTGTTTACACAGGGCGCTGGCGAGACACAAAAGATTTGGATCTGTTGATTCTTCCGAAAGATCGTGATGCCGTTGTCAAGGCGCTGAACGATTCAGGGTTTGTGGATTACTACGATCAACACAGTTATGATCGCGGATGGATTTATCGCGCCACCCGTGACGGGTTCATCGTGGACGTGATCTGGCAAATGGCGAACCGCCGTGCGGATGTGGATGAGGAGTGGTTTACTAATGCGCCATTAATTCCAATCCGGACGGAAAAATTGCGCGTGGTTCCAGCCGAAGAACTTCTTTGGCATAAACTTTATGTGCTACAGCGAGATCGCTGCGATTGGCCAGATGTTTGGAATTTACTTTACGAGAACGGACCGACTCTGGATTGGGAACGCATCTTAAGGCGCGTGGGGAACGACGTTCAATTGTTGGAAGCCGTCTTGCGGATGTATGATTGGATTTGCCCCGCAGGTTATAGTGAACTTCCAAATTGGTTGCGCGACCGTTTTGCAGTTGTCCAACACGCACCAGCTCAATCCAATTGGGAGAAGAACGTGAGCTTGCTGGATTCACGACCATGGTTTGCGGCAACGCCTGAGTCCGGTAAAACACCGGGAAAATAAGAAGGGAACTCGAGACATGTTAATCGGTGCAATGAACCATCCCGCAAACGACGTGTTGCAGGAAATTAAATGGATGGCGACGATGGGGTTGGATTTTCTAGACCTCACTCTCGAACCACCCGGTGCTGCGGCTTGGAACGTGGATCCAAAAGCGATTCGCAATTCTCTGGAAAAATACCACCTCGCCGTTGTTGGCCATACGGCTTATTACCTGCCTCTTGCTTCACCTTTCGAAAGTTTGCGCCTCGCCGCAGTCGAAGAATGTAAACGTTGCCTCGAGGTTTTCGGAGTCGTGGGTGCGAAATGGATGAATCTGCATCCCGATGGAAAAGCACCATTGCACGTGGACAATTTTCATATCGGTCGAAATCTGCAAAGTTTGAAAGATCTGTTGCCCGTGGCAAATGATTGCGGCGTCGGATTGATGATTGAAAATTTGCCGGGAAAATTTAACGACGTCGCGCAACTTTCAACCATTCTCGATCCGCTGCCGGAAATTGGTCTGCATCTCGACATCGGACATTGCAACTTGATGGTGGAAGAAAATACTGCTGATGAATTGTTGAAGGCTTACGGACCACGACTTCGTCACGTTCATCTACATGACAATAAAGGCGGAACGGCGGACCTGCATCTGCCTCTGGGCGCAGGAACCATTAACACGCCGCATTACATTCGTTCGCTGAAAAACAGCGGTTACGATGGAACCATCACGCTGGAAGTATTTACGAAAGATAATCATTACCTTTCCTACAGCCGCGATTATTTGCGAAGGCTTTGGGACACGTTGCCATAAATAAAAAAACGAGCCGGAAATGTTCCGGCTCGTTTGTGTGTAAGAATTTAGAATTTACGCTTTTTCAGCAGGCGCTTCTACTTTGCCCGCCATCTCCTTGTCGCGATCTTCCATCGCCGCTTTGCGGGAAAGTTTCACGCGGCCTTTGTCATCGACGCCGAGACATTTGACCCAGATGTCGTCGCCGATTTTGACGATGTCTTCGGTGGCTTTGACGCGAAAATTGGCGAGTTCGCTGATGTGGCAGAGGCCGTCTTTGCCCGGGAGAAATTCGACGAATGCGCCGAATTCTTTCACGGTGACAACTTTGCCGCGATAGATTTTTCCGATCTCGGCTTCCGCAGTCATGCCTTCGATGGCGTTGCGCGCGATCTGCATCCCTTCAGCGGAGACGGAATAAACATTCACCATGCCGTCGTCGTCGATGTTGATTTCGCAACCGGATTCTTCGACGATGCGTTTGATGTTCTTGCCGCCAGGTCCGATGAGCGCGCCGATCTTCTCGGGGTTGATGCGAATCTGAACGATGCGCGGAGCGTATTTGCTCATTTCTTTGCGCGGCTCGGAGATGACTTTCGCCATTTCAGCGAGGATGCCGAGACGTGCGATGCGCGCTTTCTCAATCGTTTCAGCCATCAGCTTGTGGGAAATCCCCTTGAGCTTGAGGTCGAGTTGGAAACCAGTGACGCCTTGAGACGTTCCCGCAATTTTGCAATCCATATCGCAGAACGCGTCTTCCCAACCGATGATGTCGGTCAGCATTTCGTATTTCGAA
>JBBQAX010000121.1:0-11951 GCA_038316905.1 Verrucomicrobiota bacterium
CCCTTCGACTACGCCCGCAGTGCAGGGAGAACTTCATTATGGCGTTAAATGCGCGGTGCCGGCGTTCAGCTTTTTAGAACGAGCCACAAAGCGCGTGGTCACAATGTTCAAGCCCACTTGCGCCAAAGCGGTTGAGGAAAAGCTGGCCGAACAGGCGGAGGGATTGCTCAAAGGCGGAAGCTCCTGGTCGAACATTTACACAGGCGGCGCAACACAAGCCGAAAGCCATTTTTGCGGTGCGAGCATTGGTCCCGGAGACCTGTGGAAATCGGCCTCTCTTTTTGGATTTCTATCAATCCTGGCGCTTCAGTTTCCGTCCGTGTTGCGATTGATCGGGCTGACGATCGTCGAATTTTTTGTCGCGTTGTGGGATTCAATTCGTGGCGTGTTCAAAGGAGAAAATCTTCTTAAAGAAATCAAATTTGTTTTCATCCGCATCCTCGTCTGCGTCGGCTTACGCGAGTTTATCACCATCGGCGCGAAGATCGATCTCGCCCGTGGCTTGCCGATTATCCATGTGAATTTTCTCGGCTACGACGAACAATCGCATCGCCGTGGTCCAAATTCACTTTTCGCGCATTGGAGTCTCAAAGGAATTGATTACGCCATCCTGCGACTTTATCGGGAAGCGCAACGCTCGACGCGCCGCGATTATCAAGTTTGGGTTTTCTCCGATCACGGACAGGAAGCGACGCGATCGTTTGAAAAAAAAGTTCCAGGCGGCGTCGAGCAAGCCATTCACAAGGCGTTGGCGCGAGTGGAACAAACGGCGGAGTCGCGTCGCTTAAGAAATCAACAACCACACTCCAAGGTAAATTGGACGAACCGGAAAAGCGCAAAACGTTATCTGGAGAAAGAAGAACGAGAAGAGTTGTTGACCGAAGAAGAGCAGAAATCTTTTTCGGTGGCGGCAATGGGACCAATTGCGCACGTCTATCTGGCGATCCCATTGAACACGGAAGAAAAGCGCGAATTGGCCGAACGACTCGTTCGCACCGAGCATATTCCCGGCGCTCTTTTCAAACTTGATGGTGGCAAAGTGGCCTGGGTTCATTCTCGTGGAACGATCACGCTTCCTCATGACGCCGAATCATTTCTGCCCCATCCCGGTGAATTGAAAAACGCGGTGGCGAAAGATTTGGTCGCACTTTGCGAACACGAATGCGCTGGCGATTTGATATTGCTCGGCTGGAGCCCTGACGCGCCCGCGTGGACATTTCCGATTGAACAAGGTTCGCACGGCGGTCCCGGCGTCGATGAAACTCAAGGTTTCTGTTTGCTCCCCCGCACGACGCGCCTCCCGGAATCCGCCAAAGAATTCGTTCGTCCGAGCGAGTTGCGCTCCGCAGCCCGTCATTTCCTGGGTCGGGAAAAAATTGCATCGCGCAAGCGGCCTGTTCTCGAAGGGCGTTCGCTCCGAGTGATGTCGTATAACGTGCACAGTTGCCGTGGCATGGATGGCAGAACGTCTCCTGATCGGATCGCCCAAGTGATCGAAATGAATGATCCCGACATTGTGGCATTGCAGGAGGTTGACCTTGGGCGCGCTCGTTCCCGAGGCCATGACCAAACGCAGATGATCGCGGAGAAAGTCGGGATGCACGCCTACTTTTGCCCGACCGTGAAATGTGGTCCTGAACATTATGGACACGCCATCTTGAGCCGGTTTCCAGTGGAGATCATTCGCAATGATATTTTTGCAAATGAACGAGGTTCCACACGCAAGGAACCACGGGGAGCGCTCTGGGGTTCGGTGGAAATCGAGGGCGTGCGCCTGCATTTTCTCAGCACGCATTTGGGGCTTGGCCGCGGCGAACGGCTCGAACAAATGCTGGAATTGATGGGGAAGAAATGGATCGGCGGCATTCACCTGGATGAACCGGTGATCCTTTGTGGGGATTTCAACACGCGTCCTGATTCATTGCCGTATCGAGCGGTCAGCCAGCGTCTCCACGACGTGCAGAGAAATTTGAAAAATCATAAGCCGCAAAAAACGTTCTCCGCATTTTTGCCGTTCGTGCGTATCGACCACATCTTCGTCTCAGCCCATTTTGAGCCGCAGAAAGTTGTCGTCCCAAAAAACCATTGGACGCGTGTTGCTTCGGATCATCTGCCGTTGGTGGTCGAGCTGACGTATCGACAGGATGTGCAGCGCGCGCCGGCGTTACACCGGCGAGTTCCACGTTGAGGAGGATGCGATTAAAGGCGGGTGGGGCAGGGACGGTAATCTGTGGACTGCGACGGCATGACGCCGCTTTTCCTGCACGGTTCCCGTCACATGGGGCCAGTTCTAAACTCGTCAGGTTTTCTGGTTTTTCCACGGTGCAGCTAGAGCGGGGACATGTCCCACGCAGTCCAAAATCGATTCCGTTGAATCTCACCCAATTGAGGGAGCCGCCCCTTTAGAAGTCACTCGTTTGTCCCGCAAGCGTTTGATGACGTAGGCGCAAATCCCGACCTTCACGAGAAAGATTCCCACTAGAATAACCACTTTCCGCGTCGAAAGATCAGCGCTGAAACCGGTAGCGAAAATCGCGAGAACCGACCGGATGACATACACGGGCAGACAGACCCAAAAATACGTTTTCAGCGGAATTCCCGCCAAAGCCAAAAGATAGTTTCGGACGAAATACGGCAGGCCTGGAATAATCGCCGTCATCAGGCTGATGGAACCATTCTCACCTTCGGGCACGTGCGGGAGTTTGTATTTCTTTCTCGCAATAAAAGCTTCAATCCGTTTTCGGAGGAAACTGGTCGCGATCCAATGCGACCCGATTAAATGCACCGTTGTCGCCAAAGCAATTACCGCGACGCCCCACCCGGGTCCAAACTTTGAGCCGACAACCATGTAACAAATCACGATAGAAAATCCGAAGACCGGCAGCGTGGCAACCAGCAGAAACACAATCAGCCAGTGGTAGGTGGCGATGTGGGTGTGGATATTTTTCAGGAACCCAAACTTGTGATTGAAATAAAGGATGGCAGCAATTGCCACCAGCGCCAGGAATCCGAGAATCCACCAGCGAGGTTGGCGGAGGTGTTCTTTGGAAATCATGATTTGGACGTTGTGACGTAGTCCAGCTTTTCGCCGGTTGTTTCAGCTGGTTTGGAGCTTTTTGCCTTCAACCGTTTCACCACACGACGACATAGCAGCGTCAGGACTATTCCGTAAACAATCAGGAAAATAATTTTCCCCTTGGTTAAATCTTTTGTCATGTCGCCGAATAAAATCCCCAAAGTGGCATGGACAAAATGGGCGGGCAGGCAAACCCAAAAAAAATATTTGAAGGGAACTCCGGCCAGCACGAGCAGATAATTTTTCGCGGTGTAAGGCAATCCGGGGACGAGGGCGGTGAGCAGCGAAACGGAAACATATTCGCCATCAGGAACCTGCGGCATTTTGTATTTGGTTTTTTTAAAAAACGCGGCGATCGGTCTGGTGAGGACAAATTTCGTGAGCCAATAGGTTAGAAGCAAATTGATGGATATAGAGAATGCGACGGCAATTAATCCGCCAACCGTCCCGAATTTTGCGCCGGCGATGACAAACAGAAACGAAACAGGGACGCCAATCAGCGGCAGAAATGCCATGAACGCGAACACCAGCCAGGCCGGGACCGTTTTCGCCCATTCATTCAGCGCCTTCGTATCAACGAAGGAAAAAACGACGATGAAAAGGGCTACGCAAACGATGGAAACAATCCAGAACGTTCGGGTGTGTTTAGCGTGGTTTTTGGGTTCAGGTCTAGGTGAAAGGTCGGTCATCTGCGTCTCAACTTATATCTATTTTCTAAAATGGGAATAGGGAGAATCACGGAGCTACCGTGGGCACGTAACGGCAAATGTGCTGTATTAATTTGATGCCCTTTCCCCTATTCCGATGCCTGTGTGCGCGTGATTAAACTCGGAGGAGAATATGAGCCGGAATAAATATATATCCCGTAAATCATTGGTCGTTGTTTTCCTGGGACTTTTTTTCATTGGCGCAATCGTTCTCAAAGTAACGTCAGCCAAAAAAGTCGGTAAACTCATCGAAACGACTTATTCCGTCTCCGATCCCGCTTTCCGTGAAACGATGGGCAACCTGGTGGGGCCAGCTTTCACCTCGGGAAACCGAGTGCAGGAATTATTGAACGGAGATCAGATCTTTCCAGCGATGTTGAAGGCGATCCAGCAGGCCACGAATTCCATCACGTTTGAGAATTACATTTGGGAATCAGGCGAAGTAGGAACCAAGTTCGTCGAAGCACTGGTGGAACGCGCCAAGGCTGGAGTCAAGGTTCATGCAATCGTCGATGGCATGGGGACGCTGAAACTGGACGATGAGGACATCGATAAGATGAAAGCGGCCGGGATTCATTTCGTGAAAATGGGACGCGACAAATGGTACAAGCTCAAACTCAGTCTCAACCATCGGACGCATCGAAAACTTCTCGTGGTCGATGGAAGAATCGGATTCACCGGCGGTGTCTGCATCGGTGACAAATGGATGGGTGACGGCGACAAAAAGGATCATTGGCGCGACACTCATTTTCGTCTGGAAGGCCCGGCAGTGAAACAGATGCAGGGAATCTTCGCCGAGAATTGGTTGCTGACGACTTCGGAAGTTCTGCAGGGCCCGAAGTATTTTCCCGAGACGGAATCATCCGGGGCGTCGCTCGTGCAGTGTTTTAAGAGCGGCCCCAAAGACGGTGAAGAAAACGCGCGCCTGGTTCATCTGCTGGCCATTGCCGCCGCGCGAAAAAATATCCGCCTCTCGCACGCCTATTTTGTTCCAGACGACTTGTCGATGGATCAATTGATCGCGGCCAAAAAACGCGGTGTGAAAATTGAGATCATTGTTCCGTTCAAGAATGATTCTCAAATCGGCAAGGCGGCTTCCCGTTCGCGCTGGGACAAACTTGCGGAAGCCGGGATTGAGTTTTTTGAATACACGCCATCGCTCTATCATTGCAAAGTGATGATCGTGGATGACGTCTTCGTTTCAGCAGGATCGGTCAATTTTGACAACCGATCTTTTCGCCTGAATGACGAAGCCAACTTCAATGTGTTGGACGAAAAATTTACCGAGGCGCAAATCAAAGTTTTCGAAGATGACAAAGCAAAGTCTTCTCCGTTGACGGCTGCGACATTGAAGAATCGTCCCTGGTATTCAAAACTCGCCGATCACAGCGCAGGCATTCTTCGCTCTCAACTTTGAGGAGGAGCGCGGCTCCGTGAGCCGCAGCAAGTCGGAATGTTTCAAAACTTCGAACCCCGTTCGAGTGTTTTTTGCTTGGTGGAGTTGCTGCGGGTCAAAGACCCACATTCCGCTAATCCCAACAGTCGCATCCTTTTTTTGCCAATTGGAATTTAAAATTTTCAAACTAAGATAGTGCGATGTTGACGTTGGAAGATCTTGGATGGAATGCGGCTTTTGAAAGGGAGTTCGCCCCTTTTTATGCAAAGGGTTGGAAACCAGCGCGCATTCTCCGGGACAATCGGATTACTTTCGGCGCGCTTCTGGCAGAAGGCGGCGGACAAGAGCTGGAAGTCAGCATGAGCGGAAAGGTTTATCACGATGCCGAAACCGATGCTGACCTTCCCGCTGTCGGCGATTGGGTGGCTTTAGAATTAGGCGGCGAAGGGGAGGAAACGGTCATCCAAGCGAGGCTCACGCGACAGACGTGTTTCTCACGCCGCGCCGCTGGCCAGAGTGCTGAAGAACAGGTTGTCGCTGCGAATATCAATATGGTGATCGTCGTGACGGAGGCCGGACAGGATTTCAATCCGCGCCGTTTGGAACGCTATTTTTCGCTGATTGGCCGCAGCGGTGCCAGAGCAGTTGTGCTGGTCAATAAATCGGATCTTTTTACAGACGCGCAAAATCAGGAGGCGGCCAGGTCTATTCGCGCTCTGAATCCAGAGGCGACCGTTTACGTGACCAGCGCGGTGAAGAAAACCGGCGTCGCTGAACTGAAAGCCTGTTTCAAATCAGGCGTGACAGCGGCCTTCGTTGGTTCCAGCGGCGTTGGAAAATCGGCGTTGATCAACCTGTTGCTGGGCGACGAATGGCAATGGACCGACGAGGTCAATAAAATCACCGGCAAAGGCCGACACACCACCACGGCGCGAGAACTTCTCGTCCTGCCAGGTGGCGGCATGCTCATCGATAATCCGGGAATCAGGGAAGTGCAGATGTGGACGGATGAGAAAACGTTGCGCGAAGGATTCGCGGACATCGAAGAGCTGGCAAGGCAATGCAAGTTCCACGATTGCAAGCATCGCTCGGACGCCGGTTGCGCCATTCGCCAGGCGATGGAAAGTGGTGCCTTCAGCGCCGCACGATTCGAAGGCTTTATCAAATTGGATGAAGAAATTGAAAAACTGCGAACCCGTCGCAAGAAACGTCAAATCACGATTGATAGACGAGCGAAACGCGATCACCGGATCAAAGCGCGAAATCCGTCCGATCGAAGGGAATTTGAGTCTGAATTAAATCCGAAGGCTTAATCAGTGTTCCAACCGTCCTCGCGGTGCGTCGCACCAACGATTTTTCTGAGACAAGTTCAAGATGGTGGAGGCGCCGGGAATTGAACCCGGGTCCTTAGTAAACGAACCAGCCGCGACTACATGCTTATCCAGAGTAAGATTTTCTGCTATGTGATGACGCTCTGACTCGAGTCACACTGCCTAGTCCGCATGTAATTTCTCGACTGAAAACGCGCGATCTCCATTTCCAATCATGCCTGCTGTTTACGTCCAATCACCGTAGCAGGTGTTCGGTGTTGAACGTCGGAGCCTTAGGCTGCGAGAGCGAACTCTTCGTTTGCTTTTATGTTTTGGTCCGGTGTTTTACGAGGCCAACGAACCATCCTCGGCATGCCGCCTCTGGCGTATTTTCCAAGTCGAAACCAGTACGCCCCCAATTGAGATGACGCCGACACCATGCCATCAGAAAAACAGAATGCAAGCGGTGTGCGCGTGAAGATTTGGAATATTGCGGTCTAGAAATTCGCGTCGTAGGCGAACGCGTTCAAGCCGAGATGAATGAAGATAAGTAAGGAGGTCAACGCGCACAATCTCGCAAACCAGCCGCGCCACATGCCTGAAATCGCGAACCAGAACCCGAGCGCTCCAAAGAAAAAGGGCAGGAGGTAGCCTAAAAAATTTAAGTAAGTTACCGTCGCCAGCGGGACGATCGAAAACGGCAGGGAATAATATCCGGCACTTTGGTAGAATTTTTCCTGGGTTGTCATCATGACCAAGCCTTTAGCAAAAATGAGGCCGAAGCTTCACGCCGACGATATTTCGCCGGAAATCATTTTCGATAGCGTTTTAGTCGGTGAATTCGAAACTTCGGTTAGAAACATGACTTGGCGGATGTCTGAATCTGAGGCATAACCGCATGCATTCCGTTCCGCTGGCACGAAATAAATTTATGAAATCGACGATTTTAACCATTGGCCTTTTGGCTCTTAGTCTCGCTCAAGGTTGTTCCAAATTGTCTATTCCAACCGAGACCGCACCACCCGAGACCGCAAAAGAGTTCTGGCCGCAATGGCGCGGGCCTTTGGCGACTGGAGTTGCGCCCGAGGCTAATCCGGCTTCCGAATGGAGCGAAACGAAAAATGTGAAATGGAAAATCAAGACTCCAGGTTTCGGCACCTCGACTCCGATCATTTGGGGCGATCGTGTGTTCATCCTCACTGCAATCGCGACGGGGAAGAAATCGGAATCAAAGAAAATCGCGCCGCCCGTTGAAGAAACAACTTTGCTAGGCGCGGCTCGTCGTCAAGGCGGCGGTTTCCGTTCGGAAGTCCCCGATGAAGCCTATCAATTTGTCGTTCTTTGCCTTGACCGAAATACCGGCAAAACGCTTTGGCAAAAAGTCGCGCGTGAGCAAGTTCCGCACGAAGGCCACCATAAAGATCATGGCTTTGCTTCCGCTTCGCCCGTTACCGATGGCGAACACCTCATCGTGTCATTCGGCTCTCGCGGACTCTATTGCTACGATCTGAATGGTAAATTGATCTGGGAGAAAGATCTCGGCGATTTGCAGACGCGAATGAGTTTTGGCGAAGGCGCGTCGCCTGCGTTGCACGGCGATACGGTTGTGATGAATTGGGATCACGAAGGCGAAGATGATTTCATCATCGCGCTCAACAAGCGCACCGGCAAAGAACTCTGGCGCATGCCGCGCAAAGACGCGACCACCTGGTCCACGCCGCTCATTGTCGAACACGGCGGCAAAGCACAAGTCGTCGTCAACGCCACTGAAAAAGTGATCAGCTACGATCTCGCGACCGGAAAAGAAATTTGGTCCACGACAGGTCAAACGGTGAACGTCATCCCGAGTCCGGTCACGGATGGAAAAGTTGTTTATGCAATGAGCGGTTTTCGTGGAGCTATGGTGCAGGCGATCCAGCTAGGCCACACCGGCGATCTCACCGGCACCGACGCGATTCTCTGGAGCCACAATAAAAGCACGCCTTACGTTCCATCGCCGCTGCTGGTGGATGGATTGCTCTACTTTGTTTCTGGGAACAACGGTCAGCTTTCGTGCTTCGATACCAGGACCGGCGAAGCGCATTTTGAAGCGGAACGGCTCGAAGGCATTTTCGGAATCTACGCGTCACCCGTTTCGGCGAAGGATCGCGTTTACGTGCTGGGACGCGAAGGAGCCTGCCTGATTTTGAAGAAAGGGCCGACTCTGGAAATCTTGGCCACAAACAAACTCGACGATAAAACCGATGCCTCCATCGCGGTGGTGGGCAAGCAACTTTTCATTCGCGGGCACCAAAACCTTTATTGCATCGAAGAGAAGTAATTAGCGCGGGAGCCATCACTGCGGTTACAAGTCGCCAAGCAATCAGCGCGCAATTTGCGTTGGCGCGATGGGTGTTCGCACCAGCGGACGAGAGCCGTAGCGTCTGATGAAACGTTCTTCGCCTTCAGGAGTACAAATCAGGATGAGTTCGTCGCCCGCCTCGAGTTTCGTTGTCGGGTCGGGATTGATCTGCACACCTTTTTCCGTGCGCAATGCCACGACATTGCATTGTGTCTCACTGGCGATGGCCGCTTCGGCGAGAGTCTTCCCTGAAAGCATCGGAGGCACTTCGGTTTCCGCAACGTGCAAGCCTTCTGAAACCATCAAAATGTCGGCGCGTTGCAGGATGTTGAAAATCGCGGTCGCGCCCATCGATGCGTAGGACAAGACGAAATCCGCCCCGGCGCGATGCAGGGTGGAGATGTTCCGCTCGCGCGTGGAACGGGTGATGATCTGGATGTCCGGGCGAAGGCGTCGGGAGTAAATCGTAAGGTAAATGTTGGTATCATCTTCGTGGGAGGTGATGATGATGGCGGGGGATTGGCGAATTCCGGCTTTTTCCAAGGTCGTAATATCCGCGGCATTGCCGTGGATGTATTTGTCATCGCGCACTCTTTCGCGGGAGGTTTCAATGATACGGTAATCGACATCGCGTTCGGCAAGGGCGCGTGCCGTGGCACGGCCCACTCTTCCGCCACCCACTATGATCACCGGTTCGCTGCTCACATGATAAATGCAGAAAAATTCGTCGTAATTGCGCAGTTGTTCGGCTGAGCCGGCGAGGACCAAAACGGAGTTGGCATCAATGAGTGTCGTCGCCGTTGCGGTCTCGAATTGGCCGCGTCTCCAAACGCCGCTTACCGTTGCGCCCGACAATGCGCGAATCCGGCTTTCAGCGAGGGTTTTCCCAACGAGCGGCGTCCCGGCCGCAGTCGCTTCGGCGATCAGCAGTTCACCAAATTGTCCGATGACATGTGTGCGGGCATCCACGCCGATCGTGCGGCGCGCGAGAGCCTTCCCCATGGATTCCGCGAGTTGGAGCACATGAGAACTCCCGGCTAGTTTGAGAATGTCCACCGAATCCATGAAACTACACGTTGTGATAATGGGAACGTTGGGGCTTAACTCGCGGGCGGTGAAGGCGATGTTGGTGTTGACCACGTCACTGCCGGTTGCAGCGATCAAGGCCGCCTTTTCTGCGCGCACCAACTGGTATGTTTCAGGTCGATCCACTTCACCAAAAACGACTTTGACTCCCAAATCGTGCAGCCGCAGCGCTTCATCAAGATCGCCCACCAGCAAGACGTAAGGAATTTTGTAATGCGTCAGCTTGTGAATCAGCGCGATGGAAACCGGATCGTAGCTCGTGAGGATGACGTGATCGGTAACTGCGACGGGCAATTCTCGTGGGGCACGATGTTGCGCCTGTGACTGCATCCAGGGCGCGTAGAAAAATTCGATGAACGTGAATGGCAGGAGGACCAGCAAAAAAATCATTCCTGAAAGCAGCACGACCAGCGAGAACATACGCCCTACGTCGCTCATGAAAGTAATGTCGCCGAATCCGAGCGTGGACATCACCGTGAGCGTCCAATAAAAACCGGTGAGCCAGCTATGTTGCTGGCCCTCATAGCGCATCAGCCCGTGGAAGAATACCGTGAAAACGGTGACGAGGCCCACCAGCACTGCGAGAAATTTGAGGAGCAACCGAATGTTGCGCCGACTCTGCGCGGGCTGGAGAAAATGAGTAAGTTGCGACGTCAGAAACTTCATCGAATCGAAAAATTGATCATCGTCAATGATTGCGCCCAACCGCACTGAAGGTGTCAATGAAAAGCTCCGCAAGGATCGGGTTTTTTTTGGACGAATTTTTTCGACGAATGGTTTGTCTTTGGGCCGTATCCGCCCTCGATGTTCAGCTTGAGATTCTCGTGGAAGCTGGGTTGAATCGCGCTGAAGTTTACGTCACGAATGCGGTCAAACATTTCAAATGGGAACCACGTGGAAAGCGGCATTCATAAAACAGCGAACGCTCGGGTCCGTCGTCGCTCTTTCGCTTGGCAGTTCCTCGCAACAACCGATTGAGTTTGCGAAGTTTTGTCGATGATTTGCGGAAAGCTAATTTGGGAAATGCTGATATAATCCACGCGTGAAACTGATTTTGATTTTGTGCTGCGGATTGATTTTCGCCTTCAACACATTGGCGCAGGAACAAACCGTCGAGGCTGCGGACATAATTGAATCTGCCAATCAATTCATCCAGGAGAACGTGGATGAATCGGTGCTCGATGCGCTTGGTTTGGATGCGGAACGCGCGCGCGAATTCCTCGCTCATTTGCAGCAACAATTTCAAGGCACTTACGTTTATGACCTTGCCGCACTTCGCGAAACTGCGAACCAGATTCTTCCATTGCTCGCTCAATATGAAGAAACGGAACCTTACGCGATCTGGCTGAAATCGCGCCTCGATTTTTTGGAAGTCGCCAACAAGCTGCGCGAAATGGCCTCTCGCGTTGCGACCAACAAAACGCAATTGGCCCAACCGACCCCGAAGGCCGAACGCAAAGCGTGGATCGAAGTGATGGAAGAACGGCCCACGCCCGATCTTGCATTCAAGCAAGTGTTGCCGTTGAAGAAGATATTTATCGCTGAACGCGTGCCACCGGAACTCGTTTGGTTGGCGGAAGTGGAATCGTCGTTCAACGCAAAAGCGCGCAGCCCGGCGGGCGCGGCGGGTTTGTTTCAATTGATGCCAGTCACGGCGCGCAGCCTGAATCTTTCAGTCGGATTGTTGCGAGACGAACGTTTGCATCCAGAAAAAAATGCCCGCGCCGCTGCGCATTATCTCGCGCAACTTTACAAACGCTTTGGAGATTGGCGTCTGACGCTGGCCGCCTACAACGCAGGGGAATCGCGTGTCGCGGCACTTTTGCGAAAACACAAAGCGAAGACCTTTGATGAGATCGCGCACCGACTTCCCTCCGAAACGCAACTCTACGTTCCGAAAGTCGAAGCCGTTGTGCTCAAGCGCGAAGGGCGCACGCTCGCAGCGCTGAAGATTCCGAAAGGTTAGGTGGTTCGCCAAGCGGTTTGATCTTCGCCCGTGGATAAAACGCATCAGATTTCAAACGCTAAGGATTCG
>JBBQAX010000122.1:0-11901 GCA_038316905.1 Verrucomicrobiota bacterium
TGCGGAAACTTCCGATCAATTTTGGCGTGAGTTATTCCCTGGCGCAGAAAGCGCGGCTGACGTCATCCAGCACGCCGACCAATGCCGCTTACGTGATGTTGCCGTCCGGATTTTTGTCGGCGCGGGGAACGTTGGGCGATCCCAAACCGGATATCGACGAAAAGAAACTGCTTGGATTCGCGTTGGAAAAATTCGGCGGAAAGATTCCTGGCGTAGATGAAAAAACAGGGAATTTGATTCAAGGTTTGGGCGGACTCCTCGGCGGCAAACCAGCGCAACAGCCCACGAATCAAACCACGACCACCAATCAATCCGGTGCGACGAATAACGTTGCCCCCAATTCCAATCAGCAACTCATCGATGGCGTTCTCGATTTGTTCAACAAGAAGAAAAAGTAGTCGGGAGTTGAGAAGGGTTGGGTGAGATTTTTGTGGACCGCGGCTGTGTTCGCGGAGAACCAGCCGCAGCGCGTTGCCGAAGATGTGCGCTTGAAACGCTTTACCCCGCTCTCAGTGTGAAGCGCTGCGGCTGGTCGAGGACGACACAGCCGCGATCCATCCGATGCGCCCACCGATTGGAAACGAAGATTCTTGTCGTTGCGAATTTGTTCGTCTCATAGCAGATTCGTCGGAACAAAATGCAACCTGTCCTTTCTTATCTCGCCGACAATCAAAAACAATTCGTCGCTGACCTTTGCGATTACGTCCGGTTTCCCAGCGTTTCTGCGCAGCCGGAACATCGTGGAGACATGACAAAATGCGCGAACTGGCTGGTCGCACATTGCAAAAAAATTGGCCTGGAAACGCGACTTGCTGAAACGGCCGGTAATCCGGTGGTGGTTGCCAAAACGCCGCGCAAAAAGAATTCGCGCAAACCGCATTACATGGTTTACGGACATTACGATGTTCAACCCGCCGAGCCGTTTGAGCTTTGGAAAACGCCACCCTTCGAGCCACGAATTGAGGGGACATCGCTTTTCGCTCGCGGCGCAAGTGACAACAAAGGACAGAACCTCGCACACCTGAAAGCGGTTGAAGCGTATTTGAAAACGGGGACGGAATTGCCGGTAGATTTAACTTTTGTCATCGAAGGTGAAGAGGAAGTCGGCAGTAAGAATCTGGCGGACTTTCTGAAGAAAAATAAGGCGGAATTGAAATGCGACGGCATCGTTGTTTCCGACACTGGGATGCCGGACAAAAAGTTTCCTGCGCTGACCTATGCGTTGCGTGGAATTATCGCGGTGGAAATTATTCTGCACGGACCCTCGCGCGATCTGCATTCGGGAATCTATGGCGGAACGGTGGATAATCCGGCGATGGCGCTGGCTCAATTGCTCGCCCAGTTGCGCGACAAAAATGGGAAGATTTCTATTCCTGGATTTTACAAGGGTGTGGCACCGCTTTCGGCGTATGAACGGAAAGAGTTCACGCGAATCCCGATGAGCGTCGCGGCGTATCAAAAGTCTCTCGGGGTTCCCAAGCTGTTTGGCGAACGCGGGTTTACTCCGTTCGAACAGCGCGCGGCGCGTCCAACCATCGAGATCAACGGGCTGACCAGCGGTTATCAAGGTGAAGGCAGCAAAACGATTGTGCCGTCGTGGGCGAAGGCGAAGCTGACCTTCCGGTTGGTGCCGAATCAAGATCCGGCGCAAGTTCGGACCGCCGTTTTGAAACATTTGAAAAAACTTTGCCCGCCCACCGTTCGGATGGAAGTGAAGTCAGGACATGGAGGCGAGCCTTACATCGTTTCGCCGAAAAGTGCTCAGGCCCAAGCGGGTTTGCGCGCCTTGAAAGCGGCGTTCGGCTGCGAACCAATTTTAATGCGGGAAGGAGGATCAATTCCGATTGTGACCGATTTCAAACGGATTCTTGGCGCGGATACTCTTCTACTGGGTTTGGCGTTGCCGGATGACAACGCACATTCGCCGAATGAGAAATTTGACCTAGAATGTTTCGCCAAAGGAATGCAAATGGGCGCACATCTCTGGCAGGAATTGGTGAAGTGATTTAACCGGAGCGCGGACATCCTGTCCGCACATTTTCTTCACGAAAGTTGCTGAACGAGGGGAACTCGCGGACAGAATGTCCGCGCTCCTATTATTGATCCGGCACCGAAGAAAGTTCCTCTACGGTGATCTGGGTCTGGCGTTCTCTGACTGGATCGCGCGCTGCCTTGACTTGTTCGGTGGTAACGACCGAAGCGTTATTCCCCCACTCTTTATTGCCACGGATATAGGTTAAGAGCGCGGCCATATCTTCATCCGAAAGCCCCAAGTCACGTCCCATGCCCGGCATTTGCATGTTCCACGCCACGCCTTTTACAGTGATCGGGCCGGACACGCCCAAATGGGCAATGCGAACGAGGCGATCGGGTTTTGCTGCGAGAACCCATTCAGAACCTGCGAGCGGTGGCGCAATTCCAGCCGATCCCATTCCGCTGCCTTGATGGCAGGCTAAACATGCAGTGTCATAGATTTTTCTCCCTTGAGCGAAGACAATATCTCCAGCGCCTTTGGGTTGTAAATTTTCGACCATTTTCCAAGAATCGTAAGGTCCATAAACCTTCCCGTTGAATCCCCCGCCGTAGTGATCCAGATAAAGTTGGCCGAGGTAAAACAAAATACCGACGAGCAGAAAGATGACTACGGGGACGGGCGTGAAGTTCACCGAAGGCTCGGCTCCGTTCTGAGATTGAGTTGTTTTCGGGGCGGACTTCATTTCGGAGTTGAATTGGTAGCCGAAGGTTGCGCGGCATTGGTGTCAGTCGCAGCGGGCGCATTCGTGGTTTCCTCAACGACGTTTGTGGACGGCGTGAGCGATGGCAATTCGAACAAGGGCGCGTTCGCTTTCAGGCTGCGCAGGTAAGCGACCAGCGCGCGGGCTTCTTGACGCGGAACAATTTCGTAGCCGGGTTCTGAAGCAAATTTTTCAGGCAGTTTCAATGCATCGACGGAAACGGCTCGTCCGATTTTGCGCTTCTCGAAAAGATACGGATAAGACGGCATGTTGGATTTCTTTCCATCCGGCGCGGTGATTTGCGAATTGTAAATGTGCAACAAAAGAAAATTGTCGCCTAACTGGCGCAGGCCAACGTTTGCGAGGTCGGGGCCGATGCGTTGCGAACCCGCCATCACCGGCTGATCAAAAAGATAATCGGCGGCGACGGTACGGCGTTCGCCCCAACCGCGTTCGAAATCAGAGCTAAAACCTTTTGGCCCGACTTGCTGGCTGTGGCAGTAGAAGCAGCCGTTCTCGCGATAAATCTGGGCACCTTGTTGAGCCAGACCAGAACGTGTCTGCGGATAAAGTGCGCCGGTTTTTTCGTTTTGCTCGGGTGCTTGTTTGCCAAGTTGCAGATTTGGTCCGAGAACCAAACCGAGCCACGAAAGCGACATGGTGAAAAAGATTCCGAGAAAAATCAGCGGGCCGTAGTTCATGAGCGCACCTCTGATTTTTTAGAATTTTTGAAGCAGCCGCAACCGGCGCGGCAACCAAGCGAAAGAAGATTCAAGAGAAGCATCAATCCGGCAATCAGGATGAGCAAACTGCCAATCGTGCTGGCGTGCAAAAATGGGAACGTGCCTTTGACCACATCAATGAAGGCGACTTGAGAATTATTCAGATTGATTCCTTGCACGATTCCGCCGATGGACAGTGCGACGCCGTAAATAATCACACCTGCAATCAAGACCATAGAGTGCAGACGAATCTTTTTTGCAGCGGGCGGATCAACATTCAAAATCAGCGGCGCGATATAATAAATTGCGCCAAACATCACGCTGGCAAAGAAGCCAAGGAGCAACCAGTGCGTTTGCGTCGAGGTAAAATAGGTGAAGGCGAGAATTTCGTTCAATGGGCGGATGACGGCGACGACGTTCATTAATTGCGCGACGACAAAACTAAATGCACCGAACCGGATGAGATTTAAGATTGGACTTGGAACAGCGCTTTTGTAACCGGCCATCGTGCCGCGCACATTCAAGGCGACGCAAATGACCGGAAGAATCATTATCGTTCCAAGGACGGCACTCAGCGATGGAATCCAACTTGGCAACGGCGCATTGACGTTTAGAAACCCCCAACCGCCGAAAAGGGCGATTCCCCAAAAAGCAAACAGCGCGAGGTAATAACTGTGCAACGGACGATTGGTCAGTTTCGGAATGAAATAGAAGATAACGCCGACGCCGATGGCCGAGAGCCAGACGTTTAGGAGATTGCTCGCGTACCAGGCCGTCACGCAGATCTGCACCACGCCACGAACGGGTGCGCAAATGAGGAGCATGTTGGCCGCAGTATAAATCCACGCGAACCAGAAGAGCGCGGCGAGGAGATACCATTGCGTCGGGAAAAGTTGTTGTTGTCGGCGCGCATGAAACGTGAGGACAGCCCAGATTCCAATCAACGCGTAGGCGACGAACAGAATGGGCGAGGCGTAACGCGGATATTCGAGCCATTCAAAACCGGTGCTGTGACCAGCCAGAATTCCCGCTGTGCCGATCGCGATCCCGATATTCCAAAGTTTTGCGGCCAGCAAAAGAACCCCGGGCGCAAAAAGACGGGTGCGGCCGAGTCTGCAAAACAACCAGAGGGTGACACCGAAGGCAGCTTGCGCGGCGAAGCCGTAAACCATGGCGTCGAGTTGCGCTGGACGAATGCGTCCGTAGGTTAACCATTCGCAACCCGCCAGAAAGTTGGGCGAATGAAGTTTGATGGAAACGATCAAGCCAAGAACGCTGCTGACGAGAAACCAGATGGCGGCGCTGATGAAAAAGACAAAAACTGGAAAACGGCACGAAGCATCGATTTCTTTGCTGGAAAGAAGTTCTGAATTAGCGGCGGTTGGAGAACCGTCGCAGCTTTGTTGAGTTGAAGAACTCATTTGCGGAATGGGAAACATCGAACATCGAACACTGAATACTGAACATCGAATGGGGACGGACGCTCATTCGGCGTTCGATGTTCGATGTTCAATGTTCGATGTTTTTTCACTTATTCAAATTCACTAGGTTTCTCCGGCGCTTTGGGCGCGGGCGCAGTGGCTTTGTCCACGCGGGCATTGAGATTGGAGCGGGCAGCTTGCGGATTCTGCCACTCCTGCAAAGTGACCTCCATGGCGCGTTCAACCGGCAGACGGACTAAACCTTTGCCTTGATCCTGCCACGCGTAATTTTCAGACATTTGCTTTGCTTCAGCTTGCAGCGTCACGAGATTTTTCCGGCGTAACTCAGAACGATCAGCGTCGATGGCGTCAGCCGAAGTTTTGCTCTGCATGATTTTGACCAATGCAGCCATGATCAAAAAGGAGCCAAGGATGGCCACGGCGTAGATCACGTATTTGGATTTATTGCAGCAGGAATTATTCATTTTCCACCTCCGTGCGCGATCGCGTTATTAGCAGCGCTCGGGACGTAAACTCCCATTGTCTCTGCGAAGCGAGGATCTTTTTGCGGATAGGGCGGATGCGATTTGAAATATTTGATAAACATCAGCGCGAGTACTCCGCCAATGAACGCCATGCACGCAATGTCCATCCAGTGAATGGTGAAATTATCAGGCACGGTCGTTATCATGTTGTGAGCGAGATCGCCGTGACCAGCTTCGACCTGCGCGCGGGCTTTACGAAAGATTTGGAGAACCGGCGTGATGTTGAACGACATGTCGCAGAAATGCATGAGCCACGCCCAAACACAGAGCGGACCCATCACGGCGATTTTCAATTTGAAATCGATGCGGAGCAAGGAGAGGAACGGGATGAGGAAATGGCCGAAGATCATCAACATTCCGATCTGCCACCAGGTTCCGTGTTCGCGCAGGACGTACCAGAACGTTTCTTCAGGCACAGCGGCATTCCAAATCAGGAAATATTGCGAGAACGCGATGTAGGCGTAGAAAACGGTGAACACCAGGAACATCACCCCGAGATCGTAAAATTGACGGTAGCCAGCCACTTCGCGGAGTGAACCGGTATTTTTCAATACCAACGCGATGACATAAACCGTGACGTAAGTCAGCCAGACGCTGCCGGCAAAATAGTAAACGCCATACATCGTCGAGAAAAATTGGTGCTGGAGCGATTTCATCCAGAAAATCGACGCCATCGTTAAGGTGAGAGCGAAGGCGAAAATTCCCCATGCCGAATAAAACCGCATGGCATACGTGCATTTGGCCGAGCCAGTTTTGTCTTGTTCCAACGACCAGGCGCGGAGTTTGTAGGAAAGGAAACTCCAGATCGCGAAGATGATCACGGCCACCACGTAAAATGCTCTTTTGTTAATCAACGCGTGTTTCGCATGAAGCGCATGATCAACCGCCGGGTCAATATTCATCCACGGATAAATATTCGGTGCGAGCAGTGCAATGGGGATAAACAAAACTGCCATCACGGGAAGCAGGAACGCGAGGTGTTCACATATACGACGGATCGGCACCGACCACATTGCATCAAAAAGATGATGCATGATGACGAGAAACAAGCCGCCCAAACAGATGCTCAGGAAAAACATGTAAGCCAGCAAATAAGAATAGCCGAGCTGCATCCCGTGATCTTTGCCGGTGAAATAACCAATCAGCGCGCCAATTCCGCCAATGACGGTCAAGGTGATTGGCAGAGTGCGCAACCAGGCCGGCCACGCCGTGGTAGTTGTTGTTGATGAGTGCGACGCCATAACTATTTATTCAAAGTTGATTGCATTTCTGCCGGGACATCGTCGAGCGATGCGAGTCGGCCGCGTTGCAAAGCGCGTAGGTAAGCCACAATGGCCCAACGATCCTCAGGCACAATGTTCGGGCCATAAGCGCCCATCAATCCGCGACCATGCGTAATGGTTTTAAAAATCTCGCCATCGGGTTGCTTAACAATTCGCGCGTCATGGAGATTGGCGACGATGCCCATCCCGTATTTTTTGGTAATGCCGTTTCCATCGCCGACCGCACCGTGGCATGGCAAACAACTGATTTGGTAACGTTCTTGTCCGCGCTGCATCAGCTTTCGTGTGACTGGAACGGGAATCAAATCCACTCCATTGGTGGTTCCCGAAACCAGACCAGTATTAAACGCAGAATCTTCGTAATGCGAACCGCGTGCAATTGTCCCAGCAATTGGAAGACGTGAGCTGCGATTGTCCTCGAAGAAACCCGCGTCCGCTTGCGGGCGAAGTTTCAACTGGCGATCCATGTCGTCGAAGAATTCGAGCGGCGGTTTGCGCGAAAGGCTTCCGCGTTTTCCGGCGATAGCCACAACGAGAACGACAACTAAAACAAAACCTAGTAGAAAATAACGCATTAGGCTTCCTCCACCATTTCAATGTGCTTGCTGCCAGAACTTTCCAGGAGCTTGCGGGTTTCGGTTTCGGAATATCTTGGGTCAGCAGTTTCAATCACGACAAAGAACTTGTCATGGGTGACTTGAAGAAAACGGCGATTTTTTAAAAGCGGATGATGTAAACGAGGGAGGCGATTCAAGCCAAACATTCCAAACAGCGTCGCGAACGAAGCGAACAAGATCGTCAGTTCGTAACTCACCGGGAATGCATATAATGGACTAAACAAAGGTTTGCCGCCGACCACGATCTGGTAATCGAAACCATTCATGTACCAGATCATCAGCATACCAGTGGTTAATCCAAGGACGCCGCCAAAGAATGAAAACCAGCCGACCTTGGAATTTTTAAGCCCCATCGCTGCGTCCATTCCGTGAACCGCGAACGGCGTGTGAACATCCCATTTCCGAAAACCGGCGTCGCGCACTTTTTCTGCGGCATGAAGAGCGTCCGCCGGCGTGTCGAATTCCGCGAGGAGCGCGTAAGGCCGCGACAACACGGGTGCGGCTCCAACTTGTGATTGTGATTGAATAGCCATTAGTGGTGACCTCCACTTTTCGCGCCGCCCAACGGATGATGCGGATCTGCTTGCGGGGTGACGCCTTTCACTTCGGAAATCGCGATGATCGGGAGGAATCGCATAAACAACAGGAACAATGTGCCGAACAATCCGAACGAGCCGATGAACGTGCAGACATCCACCCATGTTGGCATGAAATAACCCCAGCTTGATGGGAGATAATCGCGATGCAATGAAGTCACGATGATGACGAAACGTTCAAACCACATTCCGATATTCACGAAGATCGAGATGATGAACACGATCACGACGTGGCGGCGAATTTTCTTAAACCAGAACAATTGCGGACAAATAACGTTGCACGAAACCATGCTCCAGTAAGCCCACCAGTAAGGTCCAAACGCGCGGTTCATGAAGGCGTATTTTTCGTAAGGATTGCCGCCATACCATGCGATAAAGAATTCCATCGCGTAGGCGTAACCGACGATTGAGCCGGTCGCCAAAATGACTTTACCCATCAACTCGACGTGACGAAGCGTGATAACATCCTGCAATCCGCAAATCGTGCGGAGCGGGAGCATCAACGTCAGCACCATGCCGAATCCAGAGAAGATCGCACCGGCAACGAAGTAAGGCGGGAAAATGGTCGTGTGCCATCCCGGAACTTGCGACACAGCGAAGTCGAACGAGACGATCGAGTGAACAGACAAAACGAGCGGCGTCGAAAGACCTGCAAGTCGCAAATAAGCTGTCTCATAATGTCTCCAATGACGATTCGCGCCAGTCCATCCGTGAGCGAAAAGTCCATAGGCGAACTTGCGAACTTTGGTCGTGGCACGATCTCGCATCGTAGCCAGGTCAGGAACCAGTCCGACGTACCAGAACAACAACGAAACCGTTCCGTAAGTGGAGACAGCGAAAACGTCCCAGAGCAACGGCGACCGGAACTGTGGCCAGATCGCATTTGAATTCGGTGCTGGAATCAAGTAGCCGGGATAAAGCGCAAACCAGATACGACCGGTGTGAATGACCGGAAAAATTCCGGCGCAAACCACCGCGAAAAGCGTCATCGCTTCCGCAGCGCGATTAATCGACGTGCGCCATTTTTGGCGCAGCAAAAACAAAACGGCGGAAATCAACGTTCCGGCGTGGCCAATACCGATCCAGAAAACGAAGTTCGTGATGTCCCACGCCCAACCAACTGGCTGGTTCAGACCCCAAACGCCGACGCCGGTGGAGATCAAATAAGCGACGCACGTAAACATCATCATCATCAACGTCACGCTGATGATAAAGGCCGGCCACCACCATTTCGGTGTTTTGCCTTCAGCAATCCCGGCAATTTTGTCAGAGATCCAGCCCAGGCCGCGATTATTCAATACCAACGGCTCGCGTTCCAATTCGGCGGGCGGCGCTTGGACTTTAACTGTTGTGACTTGAGCCATTAGTGCGCTCCTTTCTTAACTTCGCCGTGGGGCGCTGAAGATTGATGTGCCGGTTCATGGCCTTCCTTACCGGCGGGTTCATATTCCTGCGTGCTCGCTGGCCGTTCGTTGTAATCAGGAATCGCTGGATTCGGATTGCGGATGCGGGCCAGATAAGTCAAACGCGGTTTTGTGTCGAGGAATCCGAGAACAGCGTAGTTGCGTTCCTGCTTTTTCAATTTGAAGACGCGGCTGTTTTCGTCCAAAATATTGCCGAACACGATGGCTTCGGCGGGACAAGCTTGCGCGCAGGCCGTCGTAAATGCGCCTTCAGGAACACGCACGTCGCCCGATGCACCAGCCTTAATTTTCTGAGTGATTTTTGCGCCCTCAATTCGTTGGATGCAGAAACTGCATTTCTCCATAACGCCGCGCATACGAACGGTGACATCAGGATTCTTCACCATCTTGAGCAGGTCGTATTCGAGGGGCTCTTTTTTGGCGAGCGGGCCTTGATAAAGTTTTCCGAGCGCGCCTTTGGAAGTGTCGGCGTAATCGTTTGGACGTTTATTGAAATCAAAGAAATTGAACCGACGCACTTTCCACGCGCAGTTGTTCGAGCAATAACGGGTTCCGACGCAACGGTTGTAGGCCATCACGTTGATGCCTTCTTCGTCGTGAACCGTGGCATTAACCGGGCAAACGCTTTCGCACGGCGCACTTTCGCAATGCTGACAAAGCATCGGTTGATTGGCTACCTGGGGATTAGAAATATCGCCCGTGAAATAACGGTCGATCCGCAACCAATGCATCTCCCGACCTTTGTTCACCTGATCTTTGCCGACGATCGGGACGTTGTTTTCACTTTGGCAGGCGATAACACAAGCGTTACAACCCACACAGGAATTCATGTCAATCGACATGCCCCACTGATGCACATCACTCTTGAGCGCGGGATGCGAATTGTAGGGATGTTTGTAAATCGGCCCGGCATTCGGAGCGTGCGCTTCCAAATCCATGTTCTTCGCGAAATCCGGGTTTGTTTTGTACTGCGCGAGATTGGCTTCACGAATAATCGGGCGGCCTTCCATCGAGCCGTGTTCCTGGGTCGTGACGACGCGGCGCATTTCACCGGTCTTACGAATTTTCGCGCCGGAAGTGAACCACGGCAAATCCGAGGTGCGCAGGGCATAAGCGTTGTAGCCTGTTCCAGTGCCGACACGACCAACTTTGGTGCGACCGTAGCCAAGTGCCAAAGCAATCGTGTTATCGGCCAAACCAGGTTGAATCCAAATTGTTCCTGTAATTTTGCGACCGTTCAATTCGACTTCGACCACGTCATTTCCTGGAGTAACGCCAATGTCGTTGTTCTTTAAATCTTCTGTTTCACGAGCGCCAACCACGCTCAACTCGAGCGCTTTCGCCGTCGCTGGGCTGACCATGATGACGTTTTCCCACACAATTTTCGTGATGGGATCCGGCATTTCCTGGAGCCAGCCGTTGTTGTTGTAGCGACCATCATCGACTTTGTAGTCGCGATGAAAAATGACTTCGAAACCAGATGCGGCAGAGGTTTTCGCGCGGGAAAGTTCTTGAGCAATCCCGCTGGCGTTGATCTTTGCGCCGACCGTTTTTGCCGCGCTGTTTTCCAAATAACCGTCGTGGAGGAATTTCTTCCAACCGTCTTCATTGCCACCGAGGCCTTTGAACGTTTCACGAACAATATCGAGCGGGCGAGTGGTGTTGATTCCAGCAATGCGAGCGAGAATTTCGATCTCTGTCACGCCGTTGAAAAGCGGTTCGATCAACGGCTGAATAGAAACCACGGTTCCATCCGCCGTGCGAGCGTCGCCCCACGCTTCAAGATAGTGTGCGGCGGGCAAATGCCATGTGCTGCCTGCAAAAGATTCGTCTTCGTAATAACCGAGGCGCACCACGGTTTTCGCTTTGGCTTGAGTCGCCGTCCAATTCAAATCGGCAGGCGCGGTGTAAGCGACGTTTCCGCCGAGAACCACGAGCGTATCGACTTGGTTTGCATTGAGCGCCTTCGCCAAATCCACCAGAGAACCTTCGTTGCTCTCAGGAATCGAATGAAGCACGACAGAGTTTCCAATACTGCCGAGCGCGCTGTTGATGGCGTGCGCGATCAAATGAACGGCGAGTGGTTGGCGATGTCCGGCCAGCACGATACTGCCTTTCCCGTGCTGGACTAAATCTTTAGCCGTTTCCGCAATCCATTTTTCGTCACCTTTGAAAGACGCGGCCAGTTCGTTCAAACCGCTCACGCTAACCCCTTTGATTTCGGCAGCCAGTCGGGCGGCAAAAGCGAGAATCTGGCTTGGGGCGAGACGCAGGCGATGATCGGCGTTCATGCCGGTCACGGAGAAAATGGATTCAACGATATAAAGACGATTCATGTCGTCTTTTTCGGATTCAACCTTGCGACCTTTGGCAAAACCACGGATCGAACGATACGCGTCTTCCTCCGCACCGAGGAAATCGCAGTCCAGCGACAAGATGCGACGGGCGTTTTCCAGTTTGTATTCCGTGGCGACAGGTTGGCCGAAAGCCATCGCGGCGGCTTTACGCCCAATAGAAAGATCAACCGGTTCGTGGATGTACCAGCGCGCTTTCGGGAA
>JBBQAX010000123.1:0-11898 GCA_038316905.1 Verrucomicrobiota bacterium
TTCCTCGAACGCGTTCAGGAAGTTTTGGCCGACGCGCAACAGGAACCGAGTTCGACTCCTCCCACAACCAAGCCGTCTAAAAAACCGGAATGAAAAATTCAGATTCATTAACGTTTTGGTTTTCCAGATTAAACGCAGAGGGCGCGGAGGTTTGCGCAAAGGTCGCAAAGAATTTCTGCGTTCCTCTGCGAGAACCTTTGCGTCCTCTGCGTTAAACATAAAATAAGAACTGAAATTCGACGCGCCACGATATGAAAAATTTCATCAACAAAGTCCAGGGACTCAGCAAAAAGGCCGCTGAAATCAAACAGGCTATTCAAGGGGTTCCCGCCCAGGCTGCGGAGATTCGCGAAGCGTTGACGATGAGCGCTGGGGAATTTCATCAACTTCGCGCCGACGTGCAATCGAGCGTCAACGGTTTGCGCGCCACGAGTGAGGATCGTCTTTTGCAATCGATGCGCGAAGTGAATGACAGCACTTACACCTTCGAGGAAGCGGGCTATGAACTGACCGGGATGGATCTCGATCTGACCTTGAGCCAGAGGTTGGCGGTGCATCTTCAGAAATTTGAGGATGTTCCGCACGTGAAGTTGCGAATGCTGATCACGAAAGAAACTTCCGAAACCATTAAGTCAATTTTGTCCGGGCTTTTGAAAGCGGAAGAATCGGCGGCGAACGTGGAATTAACCCATCTTAAATACGACGGAGTGATTCTCCATATCGGCGCGATTCCATTGGTGCGAATGTCCTGGCGGAGCGACACGCCTCTTCAAGAACAAACCGCGGCACAGCTTCTTCCCGAGGCGCAACCAACACTAATGCCGAGTTCTCAGGCGTCTGGCACATTTTTCGAACAGCGCGTGGTTCCCTCGCAGCAAACCGTTATTGAAACTCCGCAAACATCACCGGTCGCCAATGTTCCTGCGCCTTCATTGACCGCCGCGCCTGCACATTCCGCAACTGAACCTCCCGTCAGCCCGTGGTCTTCCGCAGCTTTAGATCGTTTCAAGAAAATGCCCAATCTTTCGAAGCACCGCTCGTCGTAGATCACGAAAGAATGTCGCGGATGATTTCGCCGTGAACATCGGTGAGCCGACGTTCCGCGCCGTCGTGATAATAACTCAGCCGTTCGTGATCCAGTCCCAGCAGGTGCAAAATCGTGGCGTGCAGATCGTAAATCGTCGTCACATTTTGCACGGCTTTGTAGCCGAATTCGTCCGTTGCGCCGTAGCTGAATCCGCGTTTCACGCCAGCGCCGGCAAGCCAAACGGTGAAGCCATGCGGATTATGATCTCGACCGCTCGCTCCTTTTTGAAACGTCGGCATTCGCCCAAATTCGGTGACGAATGCGACGAGTGTGTCCTCCAATAATCCGCGTTGTTTGAGATCGCGAATCAACGCCGCGCACGGCTGATCCAAAATCGCGCTATGCACATCATATTGTTTTTTGAGCGCCTTGTGGCCGTCCCAGTTTCCGACGCCTTCGCCCATTGCATACGCGCCGTTGAAAAGTTGCACGAAGCGCACGCCGCGTTCGATGAGACGTCGGGCGAGCACGCAATTTTTTGCGAAACCGGACTTCACTTTGTCGCTGTCGTTCACGCCGTACATTTCCAAAGTGGCCGCACTTTCCTTTTTGAGATCGGCAACTTCGGGAGCGCTGAGTTGCATCTTTGCCGCGAGTTCGTAGCTGGCGATGCGCGCGCTCAATTCGGTGTCGCCCGGATGTTGGGAAAGATGTCGCTCGTTCAGGAATTTTAGAAAATCACGCGTTCCATTCTCGCTTGTGGAAGAAACGCCTTTGGGAGATTCCAGATTCGGAATGCCTTTTTCCGCATTGAACGGTGTTCCTTGAAACACAGCGGGAAGAAATCCTGCGCCCCAATGATTCGGACCAATTTGCGGCACGCCGCGCGGATCGGGAATCGCCACGAACGCGGGAAGATTTTGATTTTCGCTGCCGAGTGCATACGTCGCCCACGCGCCCATGCTGGGAAAACCATCGAGAATAAATCCCGTGCCCATCTGATTTTCAGCGGGGCCATGCGTATTTGATTTCGCGGTCATCGAATGGATGAAGCACATCTCGTCTGCGAGTTCCGCAAGATTTGGCAACATGTCGGAAATCATTTTCCCGGATTTACCGCGCGAACGAAATTCCCACAATGGCTTGATCAAATTTCCATTCTCGCCCTGAAATGTAATGAGACCGCTGGAGCCGGGCATCGGCTGATCGTGACGCTTGATGAGTTCGGGTTTGTAATCCCAAACGTCGAGATGACTCAGCGCGCCGGAACAAAAAACGACGATGACATTCTTAGCCTTAGGTTTGAAATGCGGCGGGCGCGGAGCCAACGGATTTTCCGGCGACCACTGCGGACGCATCGCAGTTTGATTCGCCAAAAGTTTTTGTCCGCCGAGCAACGACAACAAGGCAACGGCGCTTAAACCCGTCCCACCGTGACGCAGAAAATCGCGGCGATTGAGCATCCATCGTCCGGCGTTTGAAATGGTTGGATCGTCCATGTCAGAAAAGGTAGATGAATTCGTTCGCGTTCAGCATCGCTCGGCAGAATGACGGCAAGCCTTCCTCGCGAATTAATTTATTTGCGGCGGCAATTTCCTCTGGATGCGGAGCGCGTTGAAACGCGAGCGCGAAAGTGCGATGGATTTGGGCGGTGACATCGTTGCGCGCCTCTTTCTCCAAGCGTTCCGCAAAGAATCCGGCCTGTTGCATGACAAACGAACTGTTCAAAAGATTGAGCGCTTGCAACGGCGTCGTACTCGTATTGCGTTTCGGAGCAATTTGGCCGGCGTCTGGACAATCAAAAACGCCGAAGACGCCGTCGGTTCGCTGGCGGATGATCGTGCCGTAAATCATTCGTCGAAATGTTTCCGGCGGCCATTCGCGACGCGGTTCGTAAACGCGAACGTAATTGTCATTCTTCTCAAAAAAACTGAAACCCGGCCCGCCACTTTCAAGATCGAGTTTCCCACTCACCGCCAAGATTGAATCACGAATTGCTTCCGCATCCAAACGTTGCGGCGGAAAGCGCCAAAGCAATCTCGTGTTTGCATCCAGCGCGGTGGCCTCCGCTCGAGATTGGCTCGACTGACGATAAGTTTCCGATGTCACAATCAGCCGATGGATATGTTTAATGCTCCAGCCGTGATCGATGAATTCCGACGCGAGCCAATCGAGCAATTCAGGATGCGTTGGCTTGGCGCCGTTTTCGCCGAAGTCGCTGGGCGTGCTGACGAGACCTTCGCCAAAGTGATGCTGCCAGATGCGATTCACCATCACGCGAGCGGTGAGCGGGTTGGTCGGATTCACAGTCCAGCGCGCTAATGCGAGACGACGACGTTGATCTTCTGTCAGCTTTTCAGAAGTCCGTTCATCCGAATTCATTTCGAAAGCCAGCGAAACCGCGCTCAACGCATTTGGTGTTATCTCTTCGCGTTTTTGGGTCGCCTCGCCGCGATATAACAGATGCGTGAGTTCCGGCTGCGCATCAAAAGTTCCAGCGTAAACCATTCGCACATTCGCCAGCTTTGCGATTCTCGTTTCCAATTCATTGCGTTCGTCGAAAAGTTTTTTCGCAAGGCCAGAATGTTCCGACAACGCATTGGTCGCTCCGAATTCCTGGCGATCGGCGGACGACGCAACCACGCGCCAGTCATTTGATTTCGTAGAAATTTCAATCGTGTAATCCAGCGCCAAACGATCTCTGAACTTTTGTTCGCGATCACGGCTCCAAATAATCTTCTCGATTGTAACGACCTCGGGAAATTCCATTTCCACCCAACCTTTGCCGCGCTCGTTTGAAATCCAACTGCGCCCATTTCCGTGCCGACCATCGTTAATGTGATCGAGTCGATGAATATCTGAATTCGGGTAAACGCTCGAAGCAGTCGCCTTCGTGCCGTTCGTTGCGAGCGCAATGTTCCGGGAGTTCTCACCTGCGGAATAAATTTCTAACTCATCGATGCACGGTTCAGCGTCAGTGGTTTTGTTGATCGTGAAGCGCAAACGTTTTCCTGCAACAGGCGTGAAGCGTTCGACGTTTTTGCGCGCATTGACCGCAGAACGAACGCCGTTGGTCAGCAAGAGATTTGCGAGCAATTCAAAATTTTCCAACTCGGATTCAACAATCGCGAGACGCACGCGACTGGCGGCAAGTTCCTTTTCGCGCGACTCATTTTCCGACGAACGGAATTTGCGTTCGCCGTGACGAACGCCTTCGAACACCGCTTTCATCGCGAAATAATCCTTCTGGGGAATGGGATCGAATTTGTGGTCGTGACAGCGCGCGCAACCCACTGTCAGACCGAGAAACGTCGAACTCGTGACGCTGACAATATCGTGCAACTCCTCGACACGTTGATTTGCCGTCAGCGTTGGGTCAGGACTTTTGACTTCGTCCCAAGGTCCGCCCACCAGAAATCCAGTCGCGTCATCAACGCCGAACACATCTCCCGCAATTTGCTCGATCACAAATTGGTCAAACGGTTTGTCCTCGTTCAGCGAGCGAATGACGTAATCCCGATACGGCCACGCATTCGCGCGTGGTTGGTTCATTTCGAAACCGCTGGATTCCGCGAAACGCACCGCATCGAGCCAATGTCGCGCCCACTTCTCGCCGTGGCGCGGCGATGCGAGCAATTTCTCGACAACGTCATTGTAAGCGCGGCTGCTTTTATTTTTCTCAAACGCGGCAAGTTCCTCTGGCGTCGGCGGCAAGCCGGTCAGGTCAAAATAGATGCGGCGAAGCAGGGTTTTCCGATCCGCTTCCGGCGAGCGTGAGAGTTTGTTTTCCTGGAGTTTTGCGGCCACGAAAAAATCGACGGGATTTTGATCGCGGTTGTTCGAGGCAGGAAGAGACGGACGTTGCACCGGCTTCAGGCTCCACCATTTTTCGTTTTTATTGGACTGGGCCGAAGTGCTGATCGCGAAGCAAAGCAGCGCCATGCAAAAGCATATCGTCGCGAGGTTTCGGCGGTTCATTGGGCCACTTTATCCGCTGACGATTATCGGGCAAGAATGGTGTTAGTCCTAAGTCGAATTTAGAATGATCGATCAAGTTCAAACCTGCGTTCCGTTTTGACGGAGCGGTGTCAAGATGCTCCTCATTGATCAACCAATTGCTTGAGTGCAACTCGCTAACAAAGTAAGTTCCTTTGAATTTTTTCACCTCATGCATACCTCTATCAAGCATCTTCGTTTCGTTGCATTCACGGTTTTATTTGGCCTTGCGGCGACGTTGCCGATTCTAGCCCACGAGGAAGATCGTATTGCGCCGGAGGAGGATCTTGAGTTCCTCAACACGCCCGATTGGTCTGAATCTAAAGGCGCGACGATGGAGTTTTTTGGCCCCCTGGCGGCTGAACGCGCGTTCGGCAACACAGGTCCTTCCGCGCAGCAAACTCGGGGGGTGCTGAGTGGAAAAATCGTTTTCATGAACAGCGGGCATGGTTGGACATTCGACCCGACTTATTGGCGGCTACAGCGTCCCAGTTTGCTGGACATGAACGAAGATTATGGCAATTACGATCAACTGAATTTCTTCGCGAGCTATTGTTTTAATGCCGGCGCAACCGTGGTTTCGATGCGTCCTCTGGGTCGTCAAACCAATGAAGTCATTCTCGATAACGATGATGCGGCAGTGACGTTTGCAGGAACGTGGGGCAACAGCGGTTCAGGCGTTTTCTGGGGCAACGCGGGGGACTTGCCGTATCGTTTCGCTTCGATGGCCGCGACTGAATCGGCAACCGCCACTTACACGCCTAATATTCCTGTCGCAGGTTATTACCCGGTTTATTGCTGGACGCTGCACGGGTCTGATCGAGGCGATCAGTTATATCGCATTCGGCATACGGGCGGCGAATCGGAAGTCCGCATTCCGCATCACATGGTCGGCAACGGTTGGATTTATCTGGGCGAATACTATTTCAACGCTGGATCGAGCGCGCCGGTGGGTTCTGTCGTGATTAGTAATTTGCGAGAATCGCCTACGGGTAGCGTGGTCATCGCCGACGCGATTCGTTTCGGCAACGGCATGGGCACAGTGGATTTTGGGACAGGCGTTTCCGGCTATCCACGCGAAGATGAGAGTATGCGTTACTGGATTCAGGCAAATCTTGCGCAGGGCCAAGCGACCTCGCTCTACGACGGCAGCGGCGATCACGAAAGCGACAGTTGGTCAGCGCCGCCCAAGATGTCCGCGCACATGAACCGCCAGGAAGCTGGCGACATTTACGACCGGATTCACATCAGCTTCCATTCCAACGCGGGAGGTGGTCGCGGTGCCGTCGGTCTGATTACCAGCACCCCGACTCCGAACCAGGCGCAGCTCGCGCAAATTGCAGGGGCGGAAGTTAATAATGACCTTTCCGCGCTGGGCATGCCGCTACTGGAAACAAATTGGTCGAGCAGAACCACTCACACTTATTCAGGCGGTTATTCAGAAATTACCGGGAGTCTTTTTAACTACGAAATGCCCGCAACAATTATTGAAGTGGCTTATCACGACAATGCAGCTGATTCGATGTTGATGCGCGATCCCAAAGTCCGTTCCGCTGTGGGCAAAGCGGCCCTGCACGCCGTCGTTAAATTCATGAATCAATACGACACCAATGGCGCGCCGCCGTTGGCTTTCCTGCCGGAAGCGCCGACCAACCTCCGCGCGATCGCTGGAACTAACGGACAAATTGCCCTCGCTTGGACCGCTCCCATTGCGCTCGGCGGAAGCCAGAATCCTACGAATTATATTATTTATCGGTCCACGAACGGCTACGGCTTCGGCAATCCGATTTTCGTTGGCAATGCCCTGAGCTATACGATCACGGATCTGGCGGCGGACACGGATTATTATTTTCGCGTCACCGCATCGAACGCCGGTGGTGAATCGATGCCGTCAGAAGTGGTGGGTTGTCGCGCTTCCTCCGTCCTTGATGCGCCACGTGTGCTGATCGTGAATGGCTTCGATCTTTTCAATCGCACGCACAATCTTCGCCATGACGTCGCTCGGCAAAATTGGGACAAGCCGGGAAACAACGGGGCCATTGAGCGCGTTTTCCCGCGTTGGAACAATGCGTTTGATTATGTCGTCCAGCACGGCAAAGCCATCGCTGCGGCGGGACGCGCCTTTGACTCCTGCCAGAATGAAGCCGTGATTAGCAATCAGGTTCTGCTCGCCAACTATGACATTGTGATTTGGGCGTGCGGCAATGAAACGACCGACAGCGAAACTTTCAGCAGTCTTGAGCAAAGCAGAATTTCAACCTATCTCGCCAATCGCGGAAGTCTTTTTGTTTCGGGGTCGGATGTGGCGTTCGATCTCGACCGCGCTTCGGGACCTACCACGGGCGATCGCAATTTCCTGCGCAACCAACTTCACGCGACCCTCGTGAACGATGATTCCGCCAACTACACCGCCGCATCATTGAGCGGCTGGATGTTCGCCGGTAATTCCAGCGTCACCATCGATAACGGCACTCGCGGAATTTATTGGGTGCAATCGCCAGACGTCCTCAGTCCGGACGGACATGGAGCGGTGGCGGCGATGAATTATTCCGGCAGCGGCGCGGCGGCCATTCAATACGACGGTTCGGCCAGCGGCGGACGAACATTGTTGATGGGTTTTCCATTCGAGACGATCACGGACGCGACCCGACGAAACCAATACATGGCGGACATTTTGACCTTCCTGAGTTTGCCTCCGGCGACGAACTACCCGCCGGTCATCTTCGTTCAACCGCAAGGTCAGACCGTCAGTTATGGAACGAACGTGAGTCTCAGCGTTTCCGCGTCAGGCACTTTGCCATTCAGTTACCAATGGCGATTGAATGGAACGAACATTCCGGGCGCAACTGGCGCCGGTTATGCGAAAAGTAATTTAACGACGAATGATTCAGGACCTTACACACTGGTCATCACGAATTCGTTTGGCTCCGTGACCAGTCAGGTCGCGACGCTGACTGTTTTGCCGCCGCAACCCCCAATTGTATCCGCGCAGCCGCAGAGTCGAACGGTGAGTTATGGAACGAATGTGACGTTCAGCGTCGCGGTTTCCGGAGCGGCCCCTTTCAGTTACCAATGGCGATTTTACGGAACAAACATCGCAGGCGCCACTGGCACCAACTACACAAAATTTAACCTGACGACGAATGATTCCGGCCCTTACACCGTTGTGATTACTAACTCGTTTGGATCAATCACTAGCCAGGTCGCAACGCTGAATGTTCTGGCTCCATTGCCGCCTTCGATCACCACGCAGCCGCAGAGCCAAATCATCGTGCAAGGCTCGAACACGACGCTGACGGTCGGCGTTTCGGGGACGGCACCGTTTAGTTATCAATGGCGTTTCAACGGCAATAATCTCGGTGTCACCCAAAGCAGCCTGGCGCGTAACAACGTGCAGTTCCTGAATTCCGGAAATTATCAGGTGGTCGTCTCGAGTGCGTTTGGCTCGGTGACGAGCGCGATCGCGGTATTGCAGGTTGCCATGCCGATTTCGTTTCAAACCGTTTTCAGTGACAAATTCGACGCAAACACCGCCGCGGCCTGGACGGTCAATAGTTCCTCCGCCGACACGCGGGTGACGTTCAATTACAATTATGCAAGTGACGGAATTCCTGCTGCGCCCAATTCGGGCGGCACAACGCGCGGAGTGAAGTTCGAAGCCAACATGGTCGCTCCCGGAGAAGCAGCAGCGATCAATGTCTCGCCGATTGGACAAAGTTTCGCTGGCGACATGCGTCTTCGTTTCGACATGTGGATCAATGCGAATGGACCGTTCCCAGCGGGTGGCACTGGCTCCAGCGAACACGGCATGGGAGGCGTTGGCACTGCGGGAAACAGAGTCCAATGGACCGGCACCGGCAGCACGGCGGATGGAGTCTGGTTCGGCGCAGATGGCGAAGGTCAGGCGGGAACCTCGACTACGACGCTCAATGATTTCAGTGCCTTCAGCGGGACGACTCATCACGCGGCGGGATCGGGAATTTACGCTGCGGGAACCGCGAGTAATTCACGCGCGCAATCTCACGCCTATTACTCCGGCGCATTCCCGGCCGGACAAACCGCGCCCGCGCTGCAACAATCCAATTATCCCCAACAAACCGGATCACTCGAAGTTGGCACGATTGGTTTTGCCTGGCGCGACGTCATCATCAGCAAGATGGGAGATACTGTGGAGTGGTTTATTGATGGTTTGAAAATCGCCACGATCGAGAACGTGAACGTGACGGCGAACAATATTTTCATTGGCTACTGGGACTCGTTCAACTCGCTTTCTGACAACGCGAATCTGAGTTTCGGTTTGTTCGACAACGTGCGCGTGGAACGTTTTGTGACCAACGTGCCGCCCTATCTGACTTCGCAACCGCTCAGTCAAAACTTGAAGACGGGTACGAACGCGACGTTCACAGTCACGGCGGGCGGAACCGCGTCACTGAGTTACCAATGGCGTTTTAAAAATGTAACTATTCCCGGCGCGAACAGCAGCAGCTACACCCGCCAAAACCTCACCACGAATGATGCGGGGCTTTATTCGGTGGTGGTCACCAATGTAACCGGCGCTGTCACGAGCGGTAGCGCACTCCTCACTGTTATCGAACCTATTCCCCCGCAGTTCAGCGGAACCGCGGTTCAAAACGGCAGCGAGCTGAAACTGACTTTGACCGGCGAACCGGGAACCAGCATCACCATTTTGAATTCAACCAATCTCGTCACGTGGGAATCCGTCACGAATATCGCCAACCCAACCGGCACGGTTGAATTCATTAGTCCGATTGTCTCCGATAGCCCCCAGCAGTTCTACCGGGCGCAACTAGGGTCAGAATAAATTCTGCTAACAGGAGACAAACGGGTGGGGCGAGCGCACCGGCTTCCTTTCCCAATGAGGTTACGTTTCCGGTGGTTTGCGCCCAATGAATTTCATGGCTTCGGCATGGGCCAGGACTACATCCGGATCGTTTTGCAACGCATTGTCGTAGTGTCCCGGAAAGTCCTTGGCATTCTCCGATGCCACAAGCAGTTGCCCGGCTTGATCCACCAAAGCATTCGCCACTGTTGACGCCAGCGGCTCTTTTTCCTCAAGCGCTTCGTCCATAGCCACGATGAGCAACGAGAGCGGGCGCAGCCAGGCAAACCACGGATCGCTGGTCAACAATTGCAGGAAATGATTCGGTGATTGTATGACGCCGATCGTTTTCTCGTATCTCACGCGCTCGGAGTCCAGGAGTGTTTTGTGCAAATGAAGCAACGCGTCGCGAAGATTTGACAATCGTTTCGCATCGTCCGACTCCGGTCCAGTACTCTTAGATGAAACATCCATAGCGTTGAAAAACATCCCTCTCTTCGCAGCACACTTCAAGTCGCTTCACGTTGGCTGCTTGGACCATGTTCCACTTGACGTTATAAACTTTGCATCACAAAGTCCATGCATGGAAAACGATTGGGCCTCTGCAAACCTTCAAACCATTCGGACTTTAATGGAACGCTCCGCCCTGTATCGCAGAGCGCTCGCGCCAATAATGATCGTCGCGGGAACGATTGGAGTCGCCGCGTCTGTGGTCCCAACCTTCGTAAAGCTCGACACGAATTCCTCTTTCAGCGCGTTCTGGACTATCACTAGTGCGATCGTTTTTTTCATCGTGCTCTATCTCGTCCGCCGTCAGGCTCTGCGCGACGCCGAACCATTCTTGTCGTTGCCGACCCGTCGTGTCTGGCAGGGATTGTTGCCCAATTTCTTCGCAGGATTAGTGGCGGGACTGCTTTTTGTGATTCCTGATTTGATTCCACTACAGATTGGCTGGATTCTACCGCCACTCTGGATGTTGTTCTACGGTTGCGGCCTGCACGCCGCAGGTTTTTTCATGCAACGAAGCATGAGACTGTTCGGCTGGGCGTTCATTATTTTTGGTCTTTCACTGCTGTTTTACGTCATTTCAGACGTTCGATTGCAATCCATCCAGGCGGCGCATTACATGATGGGGCTTTTCTTCGGCGCACTGCATTTGGCGTTTGGAATTTATCTTTTCTTCACCGAACGAAAGACGAATGAAGCGTGAACCCCGAACCTTTTCTTCAAATCGATCGTGTTATTCACGAGAAAGGGCGAATGGCAATCATGTCGCTCCTGGCCGCGTCGCCTCAGGTTTCTTTTATTGAAATGCGCGAAACTCTTGGGATGACCGATGGAAATTTAACGTCGCATATCCGCACGCTCCAGGAAGCGGGTTACATCGCCGTGGCCAAGTCCTTTCAAAACAATCGACCGCTCACCACGTGCTCGTTGACCCCGGCCGGCCGGACAGCATTTGAAATCTACATTGATCTTCTGGATCAAATCGTCCGCCAAACCAAAAAGACAAAATAATTTCCGAAACATTTGAACAAATTCTTTCGTGTGCCATCTTACTTTGTAATACAAAGTGAATAACAATGAAAATTTTAAAAGCTGAACATCTGGGGATGTGTTTTGGCGTCCGCGACGCCATCTCGCTCGCCATGAAAGAGGCAGACGAACAGCCGCTGACCATCCTCGGCGATCTCGTTCACAACGAAACCGTGCTGGCGACCTTGCGCGAAAAGGGAATTCGAATTGCCGATCACACCAACGCCATTCGCACCGAGAACGTCATGATCACGGCGCACGGCACTTCCCAAAAGTCGCTGGACAATTTGAAAGCGCAAAATTTCACGGTTGTTGAGGCGACTTGTCCCCTGGTGCATTTCGCCCATCGTTCGCTCGCCAAGCTAGCCAACGCCGGATTTCACCCGGTCATCATCGGCAAAGCGGACCATGTGGAAGTGCGCGGCATGACCGACGATTTAGCCGAATACGATGTGGTTTTGTCCGAAGCCGACATCGCCAAACTGGAGGATCACCCACG
>JBBQAX010000124.1:0-11883 GCA_038316905.1 Verrucomicrobiota bacterium
GCCACGGAGAGATTACGGCTCCGCCCCGCGCCGCCAAAGTGCAAATCTGGTGTGGTTCCGGCGGGCCGGAAAACACTCTTGGAATTCTGGCGTTTCGCAACGTGGTGGTGCGCGTGGGCGTGCCCGGAGAGGAGTTTTTTCAGGAGGTAAAATATTCCACCGACAATCCGGCGCGGATAATTTCTGGAACACGACCAATAACTGGCTGGGTGACGCCGTGCCGCTGACTGGAGAGTCCGTTCTTTTTCCTTCGGCCACCGCTTACACTGTGAATATCTCCGGGGCCGCACCAACCGTGGGACCCGTTACTTTTAACGCTTCCAGCGATTACATCCTCAATTCACCGGGCGACGTCCTCACGTTGTCCGATAATTTTTTTCAAAACGGCTCCGGCGCGGTGCAAGTAAATGCCACTCTGGATTTGGGTGTGGCCGACCGAACTTTCGGCGGCACGGGCAGCGGGCCGGTTAACCTTTCCCAGCCGGTGACGGATGCCAGCGCTGCTGGAAGAAACCTCACCTTCAGCCAGGGCCGCTACACCTTGGGGAATAACGGAAACAGCTTCAATAGTTTGACGGTGGGAACCGGCGCGATGGTAACTTTGGCTGGCACCGGCGACGTGGCGGGAGCTGGCGTTTCCAGTTTCGTGGGCATAGCCAGCTACGTGAATATCTTGGGCGGAACCCTGGACGACCAACATATTATTTCCATCAACGGCACGAATGTAATCGGGCCGTTGGACGGCAACAACGGAACGCGCGGCATTTATTTTGGAGCAGCGGGCGGCACCTTGCTGTTGACCAATCTTCCCTTAGTAGTCGGCCCGCAAAATTTTCTTTCCGATGCGACCAACGGCACGCCGGGCAAAATCGTGGTCAACCAATTCACTCCTGTTTTCGACGAGACGGCGGGGTTGTCCCTCGGCACATTCGGCGTTGCCACGCCGCAAGGAGTTATCAATGGCGATCTTTCCGTGGTCCTCAGTAATGGAGCCAATGCCTTTCTCTGTTTCACCAACCAGATGAATGGAGTGCTGCGGGTTTATGGCCATCCCGCTGGACAGGTTCCCGGGTTGATTAGCAACGCCGTCACTGGAATTAACACCAACGTGGGGCGTTTTTCTATCCGCCTCAAAGAAACAGGGACGATTCCCGGCTGGCCGCGTGCTTTCTATAATCCAGCGGGGATCCAATTTTACGATGCCGCGGAAGTTTTTGTGCGCCACAGTGAGATGACTTACCTTGCTTCGGATATTACGCTCCAACCCGGCGCGCGAGTGGATTTCTCCGGCGGGCGCACCAACAACAATCGCATCCTCAATATCGGCTACACGAACCTTAATGTCGCCCCCTTCAACTTGAACATCAAAGACGGCGCGGTGGCCAGCATGAACCTCCAGAATCGGAACGATGTCAGTCAAAGCAACCGAGCGGGTCGCGGCATTCGCATCTGGAGCAAGATCAATCTCGAAGCAGGCGGAACCATTCGTTTTTACCGTGGCTTTGTGGACACCACTTCCACCAACGGCGTCATCGAAGTCATGCAACCTATCGTCGGCGCGGGAACCCCGGCCAACGAATCACTCGTGCTGGTGGACCTTCCTTTTGCGACAGATTCGCGAGCGAACTTTGGCAGTGCATCGGCATCTTCCGGGATTAATGGCATCAACTTTAACGGCACCGCTGTCAGCGCTTTAGGCGGCAATGTCCGTCCTGGGGCCGCGCTGGTGATCAACGGCACCGGCACGGCTGGTCTGCGCGTGCAAGGCAGCGATGTCAACTTGACGAATTTATTAACGCAAGGAGCGAACAAAACCCGGCTACGCACCATCAGTGGCACAGGCGGCACCCTCACCATTGCGATTACCAACAGCGCCACCTTCACAATCAACGATGGACCGACCAACCCCGCCAACGTCGTCCAGCTTGGCTTCGACAACCAAGCGGGCAACGCGGCGGAATACGTTTTGACAACTACCGCAGCCATTGGCAACTGGGGTGGATTTGTCCTCAAGAATGCCCGCCTCAAACCGGCCACGGGTTTCGCCGTCACCAAGCCCGTAACCCTGCTCGGTGGCACATTGGCAGTCGTCGAAGCGGGGACCATCACGATGGGTTCCGTCACTTTGAATAACGATGCGGTCCTCGAAATGGGCAACGCGGGAGGAGCAGCCACGACCGTCAACTTTAGTTCCAGCAGCGGCAATGGGTGGACGGCGGGGAAATTCCTGATCGTCAGCAATTGGAATGGCAGCACCAGTGGCGGTGGTCCTGATGTCGTTAAATTTGGTGTTTTGCCCGGCGATTTGACGGGAGGACAACTGGCGCAGATCAAATGGATCAATCCATTTGGCTTGGGTGATTTGATTGGCGCGGAACAACTGGCTTCCGGTGAAATTGTTCCTTTGGTTACGCCGGTGAGTCTGAACGCCTCTTCCGGAAATCCGCCCTCAACTCCTTTTCAAAGTTCAGTCACTGGCATCGCGGGAGCCAGCTACATCATCCAGGCCAACACGGATTTGAATACGACCAACTGGATCAATATCTTGACCAACACCGGCTCGTTCAACTTCATAGATGAGGGTTCCACCAACGAGCCAATGCGTTTCTACCGCGTCAAGGCGCAATAAAGGCCATTGCCATTGCGATTCAAAATTCATCACCAGCCCTGACACGCTCAGGGCTGATTTTTTTTATCCCTCAAATCCGAAATACAATCTGATGGGTTTTCAGTGGACACAGTTTTTTTCTTAACGCAGAAGCCGCTGAGGTCCCGCAAAGGACACATAGGTTTTCTTGTTGAGCCGGTCGTTCTTAACCGCTGCTTTGCGTTCTCTGCGTTAAAAACAGTCACGGAGGAACTTGTCTGCCCTGTTCACCCACCGAAACGTCGAAGAACCACTTAAATCGAATTGGCCGATGACCTCTGTCCACTCGCCTTACCCACTTTTAATCACACCTGTCATCCCTTTGGATGACATGACAAGCCGACGTTCCTAATTATTCTTGGACTCACACGAGCCGAGCGAAAAAATCTCAATTCAAGCGAGTCACATGAACCAACCCTCTCCTCTGAATCGCCGCGAATTTCTCGTGCGCGCCGGGCAAGCTTCCGTTGTTGCAGGATGCGGCCTGAGCGCCTTGAGAACTTTCGCCGCCGATATTCCACCTCATTGGCCGCAATTGAATTCGGTTGGACGCAACTTCACCATCGCCTTGATTGCTGATCCGCAAATTGAAGGCAAAGACACGCGGAGCCCGGTCTGTAACAACGCCCAAAAACGCCTTTCGCAAATCGTCACCGAGATCAACGCAGAACCCTCGCCGCCCGCTTTCGTTTTGTTCAACGGCGATCTCGTGAACAATCCGCGCGCGCCCCAACAGATCGGGAATTTTCTGGAGCGCATCAAGCCCTTGCAACCGCTCACGATCTTAGCTCATGGCAACCACGACGGCCTTGAGCCATACACCGACTTTCGCGAATGGCAGAAACAGGTCAACGGCGCGGCGGAGGCGATGTTTTCTTTCAATTGCGGCGGGTGGCACTTCGCGACCGTGCCGTGCAATTTTCAGGAAGACGGCCCGTTTGCCACACAAGCGCTGGAATGGCTGGCTCGTGATTTGGCGGAGCATCGCGCCCGTCCTACGATGTTATTCATCCATTATCCACTCCTGCCGCAAGGCCTCACCCAATTGGAATGGTATACCTACGACTTACCTTTTCGGCAGAAGTTGCTCAAGGTCATTACCTCAGCGGGCAATGTCCGGTATGTCATTCATGGCCACGTTCACAATGGCATCAAGGCGGCGGCGAAAATCGGCTGGACCTGGCGCGGCATTCAATTCATCACCGCGCCGACCTGCACCGCCTCGCGTCCGTTTGGCGAGGAGTTCAAACCATTTCGCGCCGGGCTGGACCAGAAGAATGGCGACACCGGCGGCGGTTATTATTTGATGATTGATATGAAAGGCGACCAGGTGCGCGTGCGCGGACGTCTTGCCGGGGTGAAGGAGGAATTTATTTTTCCCAAACAACCCGAATATCGCGATCAAGAACCGCTTTGGTTTTGTCGGCTCGACGGTTTGCCGATGAATCCAAAATTGGTCAACGGCAATTTCACCACTGGCTTGAAAGGCTGGTTGAAACCGTGGCGACTGGTTGGAGACGAAGACCCGATGTTTATTTGCGAGCCGAAAAAGAGTCGCGGAACGTCGGCACTGCGATTGCGCGTGCGCGAGAAAGGCCAGCCGTGGGCGCAGGACGAGCAAATGGAAGTTTATCAAATCGTGGGCGAACAATTTCAACAACAGCCTTTGTTCCGGGCGCGTTACCGGCTGGACTCGTTGCCGGTGAATGGCGGCGGATTCTTTCGCCTTTGCGGAATGCGCGGCGCGGATTTGCGGCTGCTCGTTCTTCTGCATTGGGACACGGGCGGACGAGATCGCACCCGCAACGTCGGCAAGAACGCTATTTATTTAGCAACAGGCGAGAAGCGATTGCCGTGGAGTTACGTTGATTTGGGACAACAAAAGAAAGCTGTTTTTATTCCGCTGCCCACCGACCCTGGCCGATGGCATGAGATCGCGATTCCTATCGCCACGGCCTATGATGGATTGCGGAATCGCGAAAATGCCTTTGTAGATTTAGGCATCGAGAAATGGCTGGTCGCCGCTGGAGTCTGGTGCCTTGAAAATCCCGGCTCGATCAGCGAAGGATTTGTCACCGACCTATCTCTCACTCGCGCTGAAAACGGCGCAGTCGCGACCCTGAATAAAAAACCGATCATCCTGACGGACAAACAATTTACCACTGATTTTGGTTTGGCGATGCGAGAGAAATAATCGCCTCCGCCGGAAAGGAAAGAATGAAACCGACTCTGACGCTGAAAGGAAAACGTATGTTTGATCCACGCAAACTGGTTATTGGGGCAATCCTAATCGGGGTGGTCGCCTCGCCGCTGAGGGGCGATATTTCCATCGAATCTGTGGCCTTTCATAAATCCACGTTCAACTCGGCCATAGCTGAGACCGGAGCGATGGACACCGGCGGCACCGTCTTTATTTTTGTGCGGAACGATGGAGTGACGTCCGAGACCATCACGAACATCACCTTCAACGGCGTGGCGAGGCGTGTGTTTCCAGAAGTCATTATGCCCGGCGGTATTGTCACCGTGACGGCCAACCCGCCCTCTTTTGGTTGATCAAAATTATCGAACCCGTGCAATCAATGTTTTCCAAATGAAAAACGTCCTGTCAGGCTCAACACATTTATGAAATTAAAAAACTTTCTCCCGCTTCTGCTCCTGGCGGCCTTTTGCCACACGACCATCCGTCCCGCGCAGGGCGCCGAAACGAATTCCGCCGCCGCGATTTTTTCAAAAGCGCTGGCTCGTGTGGCGCAAACGATTGAACCCGCCAAAGACGCTGCGCCCTCCACCTTCACCACGCAATTGAAAATCGTGAAGGCCGCAGGGTTGCCCAAGGAAGTCGCCGGGCTGAAATTCGATTTCGCCTGGCAAGCCCCGGATCATCTGCGCTTCTCGGGGACATTGAACGGCGACGCTTTGACTGCGGCTCGCGACGGCCAGCACCTTTGGATTTACGCGCCCGGAAAAAAATTCGGCCTGCTCGGTTCTCCCGCTGCCGCGCTTTTTTCCACCGCGCCGGAGAAAAAAGATTCCAGCGCCCTCGCCCCGATTAAATTGCCGTTGCCCGCCGAGCAACTCGCAATTCTTCCGCTCTTGATGGCGTTGAAAAGTTTGCCCGACGAGACGGTTGGAAAAACCTTGTGTCACGTCGTCACCGCCAAGGCCAAGCCGGAAGCCATCGAAGCGATCAAGGAATTGCCGCGCGGCACTTTTCAACTTTGGATTCGCAAGACCGATTCGTTTCCCCTGCGCGTCGGCTACATCGAAGGCAAAACCGATGTGCAAATTGAATTGGTGGAACCGCAATTCGCCAAAGCCTGGCCGGAAAAGAAATGGAAAATTCCTGCTCGCGAAGGCGACCACGTTGAAACGGTGGCGCGCGCGCACTTGATGCGATTCATCAACGTCACGCCGAAAATGTTGAGCGAAAAAATCGCCACGCTCGGGCCGGTCACGGGAGAGCGCCGCGTGATGGCTCGGGAAGGCAATGGTCGCTTGGAAATGATGGACGGCACGAAGGTTTTATTTCTCAAAGGCACGCCGGAAGAAATGGGCCGACAGCACGGGAAGCTGATGAGCCACGGCGTGCGCGATCTGGTGGACCACATCCTCTACGGCGTGGGCGTCGGGAGTTCGTTTGAAAAAGGCCGCTGGTTCTTTGGCGAAATTGAATCCGCGCAAAAACGGTTGCTCCCGTTTATGGATGCGCGTTACCTGCGCGAAATGGATGCGCTCGCCGATGCCTCCGGCTTGCGGCGCGAAGAGGTGCGCCTGGCGAATTTTTTTCCTGAACTGTTTCATTGCAGCGGATTCGCTCTGTTCGGAAAAGCGACGGAGGGCGGCGTGATGTATCACGGGCGCGTACTCGACTACCTGCGCGGCCTCGGCCTGGAACGCAACGCCGTCGTCATGGTGATGCAACCGGAAAAGGGCAACGCCTGGGTCAACGTGGGTTATGCGGGCTTCATCGGTTCCGTCACGGCGATGAATTCCAAACACATTGCGATGGGCGAAATGGGCGGGCGCGGCGAAGGTCATTGGGACGGCAAACCGATGGCGCAACTCATTCGTGAAGTGATGGAAAACGCAAACACGCTGGAAGAAGCGATTGCCATCATGCGCAAAAGTCCGCGCACCTGCGAATATTACTACGTCATTTCCGATGCGAAAACCAAACGCGCCGTCGGCATCGCGGCGACGCCGGAAAAATTTGAAACCATCTGGCCCGGCGAGACGCATCCACAGTTGCCGCATGGAATCAAAGACACTGTGCTCATGTCTGCGGGGGATCGTTACGAAGAACTGGCGCGGCGCGTGCGAGCCGGTTACGGCAAATTCAACGATGCGAACGCGCGCGACTTGATGAAAAAACCGGTCTGCATGAATTCCAATATCCACTCCGTTTTGTTCGCGCCGGATTCTTTGGATTTCTGGGTGGCCAATGCGGACTCGAAAAATCCTGCGGCTCACACCCGTTACACGCATTACAATCTCGGAGAATTATTGCGCCCTGAAAAAAATCTCAACCAGGCGGCGTTGCCCTAAATTTCCGAGATGACTTGTCACCGATTTTTGCCGGGACTCCTTTGCGCGGTCCACCTCGCCGCCGCGTCCGAGCCGGGAAAGGCCGCCAAAGTTTCTCCGTTGACGCCCGATGAAGAACGCGCGTCCTTCACCCTGCCGCCCGGTTTTGAAATCGAGTTGGTCGCGCAAGAATCGGAAGGCATTGGAAAATTTGTCACCGTTGCCTTCGACACGCGAGGCCGAATGTGGAGCATGACCGCGCTCGAATATCCGGTGGACGCCAACGAAAATCCCGCCGCCGCCAAAGCTCTTTTCGAGAGCGCCGCCAAAGATAAAGTGGTCGTCTTCGATAAACCTTTTGGCTCTGGCCCGCACCGGCCCCGCGTTTTCGCGGAGGGACTTGCCATGCCGCTCGGCCTTCTTCCCTACAAAGATGGCGTCTATATTCAGCACGGCCCGAAGATAAATTTTCTGAGCGACACCGACCACGACGGCAGAGCGGACAAAACCGAAACGATTCTCAGCGGTTTCGGCGTGCAGGATTCGCATTTGTTTCCGCACCAATTCACCCGCGCGCCGGGCAACTGGATCTGGTTTGCCCAAGGCGCTTTCAATTATGGCAAAGTCAAAACCAGCAAAGGTGTTGAGCAACAATTCGATCAAACGCGCATGGCGAAATTTCGTTACGACGGTTCTGATCTCGATATTACGAGTCAAGGCCCCTGCAACATTTGGGGTCTCGTTCTCAAAGGAAATGGCGAAGCCTTCATTCAGGAGGCCAATGAATACGGCTATCCCATGATGCCGTTTCATGAATACGCGAATTATCCCGGCTGTTCTGATTCGCAGATGAAAAGTTACGCGCCTACTTTTCCCGGCACCGCGCCTGATTTTCAAATGGGCGGCACTGGCCTCAGCGGTCTGGCTCTCTCTGACGAAAAACACTGGCCCGCTCCCTACAACAATGTTTTTTTCGTCGCCAATCCCATCACGCGAAAAATTCAGGCCATTCGTGCGCACGAAGACGGCCCGCATTATCGCCTCGAAAAACTTCCCGACTTCCTCCTTTCCACCGATGAAATGTTTCGTCCCGTCGGCATCACCGTCGGCCCCGACGGCTGTCTCTACATCGTGGATTGGTATAACAAAATTATTTCGCACAACGAAGTCCCGCGCACCCATCCGGACCGCGATAAAAAAAGCGGACGCATCTGGCGCGTGAAACACACCGGCACAAAACCTTTCGCCGTGCCGGATTTCACAAAACTTTCTGGAAAAAATTTGATCGCGAAGCTCACCAGCCCGTCGCTCGCGCAAACGCATCTCGCATGGCAGGCCATCACCGACCGGCAACTCACCGACACCGCGCCAGCGCTGAAAAAACTTGCGGGAAAGGGCGTCATCCCCGCGCTGTGGGCTTTGGAGGGATTGAAAAAAATGGACGCCACAGTATTGGGAAAAATGATTTCGCACACGAACCGCAACGTCCGCCGCGAAGCCATTCGCGCTGCGGGCGAATCACTTCGCCCCGCCGAAATTTTCCCGTTGCTCGAAGCCGCCTCCAACGATTTTGATCCCGAAGTCCGCTCGCAAATCATTCGCACCGCCGGACTTTTTGACGACCAACGCGCCGTTGCTCTCGTTGCCAGATTTGCGCTGCCTTCGCTCGACGCGCCGACCCTGCGTTCCACGCAAAGCGGCAAAACCATCAAAACCGGCGAAGCCTACGACCGCGAATTTCAGCGTTATTTAGTTCGTCTCGTTCTCGAACGGCATCCTGACACGCTCGCCTCTTTTTTAGCCGCAGACGCAGCCGAAAATTTGCCCGTCGAAAACCGGCTGCTTTGCGCGCTCGCACTTGAACCAAAAAAATCGGCGACGCTCGTGGCGAGATTGTTGCCGGAACTGCTACGCATTCCTTCCGACGAAGAAATTTTGCGGCTGGCCCAATTCCCGCAGGAGAAAGGCGTGGAGGCCGCGTTGAAAAGGACGCTACGCCATGAAGAAGTTTTGCAGGCGCTCGTCCGCGTTCGCAATCGCTTCGACGCGACCGCACTCGCTCCGTTGCTGACCGGAATCGCGCAGTCGTTGTGGAACAAAAATAATTTTCCGGTGGCGATGCAAATCGTTTCCGCCTTTCGTCTCGCCGCGTTCGAGGACGATTTGACGAAATTACTTCGGCAACCAAACGTCAGCACCACCAATCAAATCGCCGCGCTGCGTGCTCTTCGTGAAATTGGTACTACGCAGGACGAACTTTTTCTTTTGCTTGCCAAGTCCGCTGGCGAGCGAACGGTTCGCCATGAATCCATCCTTGCGCTCGCCAGTTCCAAAAGTGAGCGCGCCCCGGAAATGATTATTTCTCTCTGGCCTGGCTTGAACGCGGTGCAGCGACGCGCGGCTTTGGATTCATTAACCGGAACGAAAACCGGCGCTGCCGGATTGTTGAAGTCCATCAGAATCGGAGCGTTCTCGCCCCACGATCTCGACAGAGCCGCGCTCGACAAAATGAGTGCCGTGCTTCCCGACGACGCCGACTTGAAAACGCTCGTGCAACAAAGGACCGAGCGTTCGCAACCTGTTCTGCGTCTTGACGGAAAAAATAATAATTACGTCAATAGCGACATCACTTTGGAAGGCCCGTTCACCGTCGAAACATGGATCAAACTCGCGCCCGGCATTGACAACAACGACGGCATTCTCGGTGCGGAAGGCCAGATCGACATGAATTTTCACGACGCGCATTTTCGCGTTTGGACGGGCAACGGCGGCGACGTGATCGTTGCCAAAAAGAAAATCGCAGCTGAAATCTGGACTCATCTAGCCGTCACTCGCGACGCGTCCGGCGGGTTCAAAATTTATTGCAACGGCGAACTCGACACCGCCGATTCCAAATCCGCCCCGCAAAAATTTGAGCACTTGAAAATTGGCTGGAGCAACCCGGCGCGCGGCACGGACGGCTGGCTCACGGAATTTCGCGTTTGGAATCGCGCGCGCACCGCCGAGGAAATTCGCGCTGAATTCGACCGCAGTTTCGACATGCAATTTCTTCCTAAAAATTTGGCGCACTACTTCACGAACACGAATTGGCCCACGCTGAATGGTTCCGCGCGCATTGACCGCTCCAATGATTTGCCGACATTGATTTCGCCCTCCGAAGCCAAAGCGCAGGAGGAAAAATTCGCGAAGTTCCGGCGGCTCACGTCGAAGCCCGCCGACTCATCTCGTGGCAAATCCGTTTTCGTCCCATTCTGCCAGACTTGCCACAGCGTCGCGGGACAAGGCGGACAAGTCGGCCCCGTCCTGAACGGCGCGGGCGCAATGGGCCTGGAAGGAATTCTCCGCGCCATCCTCACCCCGAACGCCGCGATGGAAGCCGGCTATCGCACCTACCGCGTCGAATTGAGAGACGGCGATGTTCTGGATGGATTTTTGGTTTCTCAAAATGACAAGGTCATCATTCTTCGCCAACCCAACGGCGCGGATCAACGCATCTCGATGGAGGACGTTCGTCGCGCCAGTTTTACGGGAAGGAGTCTGATGCCGGAGGGACTGCTCGAATCCATGTCTGATTCAGATGCGGCTGATCTCTTATCTTACCTTCTGACTCTCAAATAATTTTGATTCAAAAATAAATGGCCGCAATCGACTTCGCCTCGATCCACTCCGCAAAGCGAACGATAGACAAATCCATTTAGCGAACTTCCGCGCGCGGATCGAAAGCGTCGCGCAATCCGTCGCCAATAAAATTCAACGCGAGCAAAGTCGTCGCGAGCATTCCGCCGGGAAAAATAATCAACCACCAATAAATGCGAACGGAATTGATTTGTTCGACACCGCTGGCGATAAGCGAACCGAGGCTGGCTTGCGGCGGTTGAATGCCAAGGCCGAGATAGCTCAGGAATGACTCGTAAAGGATGATTGAGGGAACAGTGAGCGTAAGATAGACGATGATAATTCCGTAAACGTTCGGCAAAATGTGGCGCAGCAAAATCCGCGAGTGACTTGCGCCCAGCGCGCGGCTGGCATCCACAAAGTTTCGCGTGCGCAACGACAGAACTTGTCCGCGAACGATACGCGCCATCGTCAGCCAGGAAACCGCGCCAAGCCCGACGAATAACGCCATGAATTTTGCGGTTTGAATCCAGTCAGGTGACAAACCTTTGCTCTGCATTTTTGCCAGAACGCCGTTGAGCGTTGTGATGAGCACGATGACAAAAACGATCGATGGCAACGAATAGAGCACATCGACGAATCGCATCATTGCGCTGTCCCAACGTCCGCCGACATAACCCGCGACTGCGCCCCAAAGAACACCGATGACCAAACTAACGCCCGCGCCAACCAACCCGATGAGGAGAGAAATTCGCGCTCCATAAAAAATGCGGCTGAGTAAATCACGCCCATTCACGTCGGTTCCCATCCAGTTATTGGCGGTAGGTGGAGAATATTGGTTGTCCGTGATTTCAATCGGACTTTGCGCCATCGCTTTTGGTAAGTGGGAAGCGAGTTTCGGTTTGCTCAACGTTGGCCAAATTAAAATCAGCAACAAAATGGCGAGCATGAAAAAACTGCTGATGACGGCGGGGCGATTGCGACGAAATCTGCGCCACGCTCGTTGGTTCGGGCTGAGGTGAATTTGCGCGCCGCGCGGTGTCACGAGTTCCGGCTCTGGATTTTCGGCGACCTCATTCATAGCGAACCCTCCGATC
>JBBQAX010000125.1:0-11841 GCA_038316905.1 Verrucomicrobiota bacterium
TGCCGCATTCTTTTTTTATGTCTCCGGACGAATCAAATAACTCACCATCGCCGCTGCACGCCGGATTTCATTCGCGCGGCTATCTTCCGCATCTCAAATCGGAAGGAAAATCCTATTTCGTTACGTTTCGTTTGGGCGGCACTTTGCCGAAAGACGTTTTGTTTCAACTCAAACGCGAGCGAGAACAGATGCTCCAAAACGCCCTCGCTCACAAACGACCTCTGACACGCCGGGAGCAGGAAGATTTATTTGTCTGGTATTCAACGAAAGTGGATTCGTATTTGGAAGCTGGCCACGGACATTGTTTTTTGGCTGATCCTGAAATTGCGCGGTTGGTCGCGGAGGCCGTGCAATTTTTTGAAGGCAAACGATACGAACTTCGCGCGTGGGTGGTGATGCCGAACCATGTTCACGTTGTGGTTTGGCCCAAACCGCCGGAGACTTTGAGCGAAATTTTGCACAGTTGGAAATCGTTTACGGCGACCAAAGCGAATAAAATTTTAGGACGGACGGGTGAAAATTTTTGGCAGACGGAATCGTACGATCATTTTATCCGGGATGATGATGAATTGGCGCGGTGTTGTGTTTATACGGTGCAGAATCCGGTGAAGGCGGGGTTGTGTGAAAGGCCGGATGAATGGAAGTGGAGTAGTGCGTTTTTGGGACTCGCGGCTGGAAGCCGCAGCAACTGGCAGGCAGGGATGCCTACGCTACAATTCGAAGCCGTGCGCCATGAGAAGGATGACGTGCGATGAATTTAGATTTGCCACCACTCACGCCGGGAACTCTTTATCTCGTGGCGACGCCGATTGGAAATTTGGAGGACATCACGTTGCGCGCCTTGCGGGTTCTCAAGGAATGCGATGTGGTGGCAGCGGAGGACACGCGGCATTCGGGACAACTCCTGAAGCATTTCGGAATTTCAAAACCGTTGCTCAGTTATTTCCAGTTCAACGAAGCTAAGCGTAGCGAAGAAATCATTGAGCGATTGAAGCGTGGCGAAAAAGTTGCGCTCGTCACGGACGCCGGAAGTCCGGGGATCAGTGATCCAGGCGAACGCGTCGTGAAAGCTGCCCGCGCGGCTGGGTTGCGGGTGGAAGCTGTTCCGGGTGCCTGTGCTTTAATCGTCGCGCTGACCGCGAGCGGATTGCCAACGGACGAATTCCATTTCATCGGATTTCTCCCACACAAATCCGGGCAGCGCCGCAAGCAACTGGAACGGCTGAAAACTTTTTCCGGCACGTTGGGACTTTACGAATCGCCCTATCGAATTGAGAAGTTGTTGAACGAACTCAACGATATTTTTCCAGAACGTCCCATCGTCCTCGCGCGCGAACTGACGAAAAAGTTTGAAGAATTTTTGCGCGGCACCCCAAAACAGCTGCTGGAGATTTTGCAAAAGCGTTCGTTGAAAGGTGAGTTTGTTGTGCTGGTGAGCGGTGATCCAAACGCTGAGTAGTTTCCTGTGGGTATGATTAAAAGTAGGTGAGGATCGCGGCTTTGTCGTCCGCGACCAGCCGCAGTGCTTGGCAGAGAGGGCGGTGAACCGTTTCAAGTGTGCTTCTTTGGCCACGCGCCGCGGCTGTGTTCTCCGCGAACACAGCCGCGGTCCGTCGGATCGAATTCCTAAATTCTCACCCACTTTTAATCGCACCCGTTTTCCTGTCCGCGTGAGAATCGGACGTTGAACAACTCACCTGATTCGTATTTGATGCCGCGAAAATCAGTGACAAATACCAACCAAAAATCAGGTTCCCAACGCGCCACGTCTTTACTCCATTGGTTCTTCTGCGCCTGGGTTCTATCGCTCGCGTTTTATAATTTTTCTGAAAATACCGCTGATCCTGATCTCTGGGGCCACACCTTGTTCGGCCAGGAAATGATCGCCAACCGCGCTCTCCACAAAACTGAGCCGTATTCGTGGACCGCCAACCACGGCCCGTGGATCAATCACGAAGTTCTCGCCGAAGTGGCTCTGGGCGCTTCCCATCTTCTGCTGGGTGGAACGGGACTCTGGCTCCTGACCCTCGTTACTGGATTTGCGACCTTCGGCCTCGCGCTTGGATTGGGTTTGCAGAAACTTGAAGGAAGCTCTCGCGCGTTTGCCTGGGCGATTGCCGCATTAGCCGTGGTAGAGATCGCTTTTGGATTCGCCGCACGGCCGCAAATTTTCACAGCACTATTTCTCGCGGTTTTGATATGGTTGTTGCGAAGGATTCATGATGGCAAACTCGTTTGGGCCGTTGCGTTGCCCTTTCTATTCTTGCTTTGGATCAACACCCATGGGGGCGCTTTGGCTGGAATCGTTTTGCTCTTTGGCGCAGCGGGTGCGACGACGCTGCAACATCTCTGGAGTCAACGGAGCAAAGCAGGGGCGTCCGCTTCATCACCAAAACTGCTGGCAATTCTCTGGGTTGTTTTCGGGTTATCGCTGGCCGCACTTTTCGCAAATCCGTGGGGCGCGGAGTTGATTCGTTGGCTGATCGGGAGTGTTTCTTGGTATCGCCCGGAAATTCAGGAATGGAATCCGCCGCAACTCGGCTGGGATCACGGCCCCATGTTCATTCTCGTGGCGATTACGGCGATTGCCCTTTTGTTTTCCAGACGCAAAAAAGCCCTTTGGGAAGTTGGCTTCTGTGTCGTGCTGGCAATAATTGCACTGCGATCCGTGCGTCACACTCCGTTGTTTTCCATTGCCGCTTTGGCCATCCTTCCGCCGCATTTGGCGGACGTGCTATTTCGATTCCGAGAACATTTCGAGCGCTTACACGACTCGTTCAGCCGAACTTCAGTTCAACGTCTCGCCTCATTTGTGTTGGCAATCGCGAGCGCCGCCACGCTCTACGCATCCGTCACAATTCGTAAAGAACATCCATTCACCATGGAAGCGCCGCGAAATCAATATCCGGTCACTGCGGTGAAATTTATTCATGAGAACGAAATCCACGGAAACATGCTCGCCTTCTTCGATTGGGGCGAAATGGTTCTTTGGGAATTGCCGGAATGCTCGCCTTCCATCGACGGGCGGCTGGATACTTGTTACACGCGCAAAGTTATTTCTGCGCACTGGAATTTTTACAACGGGGAACCAGTGGATCAGGCAGCGCTTGATTTTTCCCGCGCTGACCTCGCCCTCCTGCCAGCGACTTTGGTTGGCTCGGCGAACCTGGCAAAAATGCCGGGATGGAAAGCCGTTTATGCTGACCCGCTTGCGGTTGTCCTGGTTCGCAACATTGAACGTTTTCCGAAACTGACTGGGAGAAATCTGCCGGTGATCGAAAGTGAACGTGTGCTTTCAGGACGCGAACCGTTTCCAAAGTTGAATCCCCGCCTGGCCGCTAAACAACGCGCCGACTAATTGCAAAAAGTGCGGAATCTGGCACATTCTGTCACTTCATGACATCAAAGGAAAAATTGGGAATCCTGGCCGCGATGCTGTTGGCCAGTATGGCGCACGCAAGCCCAGAGCTCGACACGGTAGGCGTCACACTGTTGCGTGCGACGGATCCGACTTTGATCGGTTCTGGCGTCAACGTGGCTCAAGTGGAAGCGCCGGAGTCTTCTGCAATGCCTGTTCCCTGGCAGGTGAATCCCTCCATCGTTTTTCATCCCACGAATTTGTTCACCTACATTTCGGCGGATGGGATCGCGTCTAATTATCCGAATGCGCTCGGGACACAGTCACATCACGCCAATTCTGTAGCGGGGAACTTCTTTGGAGTTGAAGCCGGAGTTGCGCCGGGTGTCGAGCACGTCAACAACTACGAAGCTAATTATTTTTATGAGTCCTTCATCACAATCGGGATGGCGATCCAGCCTAGGATTGTAAATCAATCGTTCATCTTCGGATCGACACCGCCCCAACAAACCATCGATTCACAATACGATAATTATGCGGCGCAGAACAATACGCTGTTTGTTTCAGGTGCTGGAAACAGCGGCCCGCCGAGTGCGCCATCGACGGCTTACAACGGAATCAGTGTCGCTGCATTCGGAGGAAGTTCGAGCGTGGGTCCGACCGCTGACAACGGACGCTCCAAACCCGACATCACTGCGCCTGCGGGTGTTACCAGTTTTTCCACTCCACTCGTTACGGGTGGCGCAACCGTTTTGTTGCAGGCGGGATTGCGGGGCGACGCGGGAGTCGGGACCACCTCCTCCGCGACCGATACACGCACCCTTAAGGCGCTCTTGCTCAATGGCGCGGTCAAACCGTCGAATTGGACGCACACTGCGACGACTCCTCTGGACACGCGCTTCGGTTCTGGTGTGTTGAATGTCTTCAATTCCTACAAACAATTGGATGCCGGGAAATTTCCGTTCGTTGAATCTACCACCCATTCCTCAGGCAGCGAACATCTGCCGGGCAGCAATCCCGGCAACGTCGCTTCCCGGATCGGTTGGGATTTTAATTCCTTGGCGGGCAGTCTTACTCAGGATCGAGTGAATCATTATTACTTCGACCTTCCATTCGCCACCGCGCCAAGTTTTACGCTGACGGCAACCCTCGTTTGGAACCGCGCCTTCGGCCAAACCAGCATCAAGAATCTTGACCTGTTTTTATTCAACACTGCGAACAACAGCCTGGTGGCGTCCAGCATCAGCACGGTGGACAATGTTGAACATCTCTTTCTGCCCAGCCTCCCCGCAGGGCGTTACGATTTGCAGGTTTTTAGAAGTGCGGGATTAGGAACTGAGACCTATGCATTGGCTTTCGAAACTTTCGCGACTCGATTGAACATCGCTCGATCAGGACAAAATATTGTCGTTTCATGGCCACTGGTTCCGGACGGGTTCAGGCTCCAATCAACGGATACTCTCAACCCGCCGATCTCGTGGACAACAGTGCCACACACATTCACGACCAACGAAAATCGCGCCGTCCTTTCTCCGACGCTCTCGGCTCAGTTTTTTCGGCTGATTCGACCCTGAACGTTTCTGTCGCATCGGCAGTCATTCTAAGTATATTCGCTCAGTCATGAGAAAAACGTTCCTGCCTCTCACTCTTCTGTTGCTCGCAATCACCCTGTTTGGGGATGGGGCAAGTGCGGCCACTAGCCCATTGGTGTGGAACGAAAAAGAAAAAACGTTTAATGCGGACGTCTCTGGCGTTCCATTGCCCGAGCTGCTGAAAACCATCTCAACAGCGACGGGCTGGGAGGTTTATCTGGAACCGGGAACTTCTTACTCGGCCTCCGCTAAATTTCGCGACATTCCTCACACCGACGCGCTGCGCCGATTGCTTGGCAAATTGAATTTCGAAATATCCACCCAAACCAACTCTGTCCCGAAGCTGTTCGTGTTTCACACGGGCGCCGGAAAAGCGACGCAACTGATTCGTGGCGATGCTAAAAAAATCATCCTCGGCAAAGATCGAGTGATCCTGAATCACTTGATTGTCTCTCTCAAGCGGGGTTCTAAAACGGACATCAATGTTCTCGCTCAGCAGCTCGGCGCAAAGGTTATTGGCAAACTGGAGGGAGTTGATTCGTATCTGCTCGAATTCCCCGATGAGGCCTCCACCATTGCCGCGCGCGAACAACTCTCCCGCGTTGATGAAATCGCTTCCGTCGATTCCAATTATTCAATGGAACGCCCGACGCCATTTTCGATGGCTTCGTCTGATCGCGGTTCCAGCTTCAACTTGAAAGCGGATGCCACTGGCGGCGATGGGAAACAGACCATCATCGGCATGATCGACACTGCTGTCCAAAAACTCGGCGCGAACATGGATGGATTTCTTCTTCCAGCAATTGCAGTCGCAGGCGAAGCGAATCCAGGTGGTGACGTCCCTACGCATGGAACGGCGATGGCCGAATCGATCTTGGCAGGACTGAACAGCACTGCGACACAAGGCCAGCCGAGTTCAGTAAGAATTCTGCCCGTGGATATTTATGGAAACAATACGGACACGACGACCTTTTATGTCGCGGACGGCATTGTTCGCGCGGTAAATGGCGGAGCGAACATCTTGTCTCTGAGTCTCGGCAGCGCAGGCGACAGCCCATTTTTGGGAAGTCTCATTGAACAGGTTTCGGAAAAAGGCATCCCTATTTTTGCGGCGGCGGGGAATCAACCGGTGACTTCGCCGACGTATCCTGCGGCTTACCCACAAGTGATAGCTGTCACTTCCGCGGCCGATCGAAACGGGACCCTCGCCCCTTACGCCAATCGCGGTTCGTTCGTTGATGTAATCTTGCCCGGCGCGAATATCGTTCCGTTCAACGGACGCAGTTACTACGTGAACGGAACTTCGGTTTCCACGGCGCTCGCCAGTGGAATGATGGCGGGGCTGGCTGAATCCACGCGACAGGCTCCCATGAAAATTCTCCCGACTTTCCGGAACTCCATCGCCTACAAGCCGCAGTAATCGAAAAGCGGCTTGCGGCGCTTTCCTCCTGCATTAACCTGTCCTCGTGTTTTGGCTGACCGATAAAATCTCTTTTGCCATCGCCGTGCTGTTCTACGGAATCAGCATGGTTTACTCGGTATTTCTGTGGCGAAAAGGGTTTCGTCAAGACAACCGCGTGAACTATTTTCTGCTTCTGGGCGCCGCCATTTTTCATACGACGGCAATGGTCAAACGCGGTTTTTCCCTGGAACGTTGTCCGGTCAATAATCTTTTCGAAGCGACCATGTTTGTGACGTGGACAATGGTCGCCGCGTATCTGGTTTTGGGAATCTGGTCGCGTCTCCGTTTCGTTGGCGCATTCGCCTCGCCCATTCTTTTTGCAATCGGCGTTTTCGCATTGATGCCCGGTCTCGATGTGCGTGGACCCGAACCCGAGTTTGGCGGTGGGTTGGCCAGTCTCCATGCGACCTTGATTTTGCTGTCGTACGGCGCGTTCGGTCTTAGCTCGATCGCAGGAATCATGTATGTCACGCAGGAACACGATTTGAAATTCCACAAACTGCGCGCGGTGCTTTCTCTTATGCCGCCCATGGAACGCTTGGAAAAAGTGATGAAATGGCTCCTCATTTCCGGCTTTATTTTGCTGACTATCGGCCTCGCGCAAAGTCCGTTTTTGTTGAAACAGAAATACAACGTTTACTTCAACAACGATCCCAAACTCATCTGGTCGATCATCGTTTGGGCGATCTATCTCGTGCTGCTTTTGATGCACGGACGCTTTGCGCAAAGCGGACGTCGCTTCGCCTGGGGCGCAATCGGCAGCTTCGCCTTTGTCTTGCTCACATTTTGGGGCGTCAACCTCCTTTCACCCGCGCACAACTAAGTCATGCCCATTGTCGTCATAGGTCTCAGCCATCATTCCTCGCCCGTCACGGTGCGGGAACGATTTGCTTTCGCCGAAACAGTTATTCCTGACGCACTCCAAAAAATTCGCAGCGCAGGCATTGCCGAAGAAGCAGTCATTCTTTCCACCTGCAACCGCGTTGAAATTTATGTTTCGACGAATTTGAAAGATCGCGATGCCTCAACTGCGCTCCAGAATTTTCTGATCGAACACCACAATTATCGCGACCCGCTCAACGGCGAAATCTATGCTTTGAGCGAACCGAAAAGTTTGGAGCATCTTTTCAAAGTTGCGTCGGGACTCGACTCCATGGTGCTCGGCGAAACCGAAATTCTCGGCCAGCTAAAAAAAGCCTACGACCTCGCGCTCCAACACAAACACACCGGCAGCCGATTGAACAAAGCGTTTCAAAAAGCGTTCAATGTCGCGAAGCACATCCGCACCGACACCAATATTCAGCGCGGCAGTGTCTCAGTTGGTTCCGTTGCCGTGGAACTGGCGGAGAAAATTTTTACCTCGCTCAGCGACCGCCAAGTCATGGTGATCGGCGCAGGGGAAACCAGCGAAAAAACTGCGCGCGCACTTTTGTCCCGAGGCGCGCACAGCATCATCGTCTCAAATCGTTCGCACGAACGCGCGGTCGCTCTTGCTGCGGAACTCCAAGGCCGCGCCGTTCATTTCGATGAATGGGCAAATGAATTCTCGAAGATCGATATCGTCATCAGCAGCACCGCCGCGCCGCATTACGTTTTGGATCGCGCCAAGTTGGAGCCGATGATGAAACTCCGCAAAAATCGTTCGCTCCTGCTCATCGACATCGCCGTCCCGCGCGACATCGAACCCGAGGTGAATTTTCTGGACAACGTTTATCTCTACAACATCGATGACCTCCAAGCCATCGCCGACAGTTATCTCCAGCAACGCACCGGGGAAATTATCCGCTGCGAAAAAATAATCTCCGAAAAAGTAAAATCACTTTTACAATTTTCCGCTTCCGCAGGAGTTTCTCAATTGCCGACAGGTTATCGGCCTTCCACAACATGAATCGCACCGCCGTCCTAAACCTTTTGCGCACGCACTCCGCACGAGCGCTAGAACCGATGGAAGCAGCAATGACTGCGGACACGATTCGCTTCGTTGAAGCGCACGCCGATTGCCTGTTGCGCTCTTGCATTCCCGGCCATGTGACCGGCTCTGCCTGGATCATCAGCCCGGATCGCACGCGCACTTTGCTGACGCATCACTTCAAACTCGACAAATGGCTCCAGCTCGGAGGACACGCGGATGGCGATCCGGATTTGCTGGCGGTAGCGCTCCGCGAAGCGCGAGAGGAAAGCGGTCTGACGCGTTTTGCCGTCGCGTCAACCGAGTTATTCGACGTGGATCGACATTTAATTCCAGCGCGGAAATCTGATCCTGCCCATTATCACTACGATTTGCGTTTCCTGTTTGAAGCCGATCCATCGGAACCGCTTGTGATCTCAAACGAATCGAAGGATCTCGCCTGGGTGGAACTTCCGCATGTGAGCGCACTTAATTCTGAAGAACCAATCGCGCGAATGGTGCGGAAAACGAGCAAGGTCGTTGCGGCTTCATAATGAATTCTCAAGAAACAATTCGTATCGCTACTCGTGGAAGCGCACTCGCGCTGGTGCAGGCGAACTTCATTTTAGGCGAATGCCGTAAACATTTTCCGCAGCTCACCTTCGACCTCAATGTCATCAAAACGACTGGCGACAAATTGCAGAAAGCTTCGATGGCGCGCATTGACGCCACGTTGCCACGCGGCCTTTTCACCAAGGAATTGGAAGACGCGCTTTTGAACGGCGTAGCGGATTTGGCCGTTCACAGCCTGAAAGATTTGCCGACCATTTTGCCTGACCGTCTGAAACTCGGCGCGGCGAGCAAGCGCGCGGATGTTCGTGATGTCTTGATTTGTAAATTGAAGTTTCAAATTTCTGATTTGCCGCAAGGTTCAGTCATCGCCACCAGCAGCACACGCCGCAGCGCGCAACTTTTGGAACGCCGTCCCGATTTTAAAATTATTCCCATTCGCGGCAACGTCGGCACGCGCCTGCAAAAACTGTCCGCTTCAACTGAATTTCAAGGAACGATTCTGGCGGCGGCTGGCCTGGAGCGATTGGGTTTCAAAATTGATGCAGACGGAAAATTGAGCGGTGAAGGAATTCCCGGCGGACTTTTCGCCACGCCAATTCCAACAGACGAAATGCTGCCCTGCGTAGGGCAAGCCGCGCTGGGCATTGAAGTGCGCGAAAATGATGAGCGCATCGACGCCGTTTGCGCGAAGCTGAATGACGACGCGACCTGGCATTGCGTTGTAGCGGAGCGCTCGTTTCTGAAAGCAATGGGCGGCGGTTGCCAAAGCGCCGTCGCTGCTTACGGAGAAATTTTTGGAAATGAAATCCGACTTCGCGCCGTGTCGTATCTTGGAAAAAAAATTCAGCGCGGCGAAATGCGGCGACCCGTTGGCCAATCCGTTGAACTCGGCGAAGAATTGGCGAACAGTTTGAAAGCAACGTAGCCGCGCTCGCGAGAGCGTGGCATTCCTACACGGGATGAACGCCACGCTCTGGCGAGCGCGACTACAAGTCGCTGTCGAATTTTTTGAAAATTTATAAATGAAATCTAAAGGAACAGTTTATCTCGTGGGCGCAGGCCCCGGCGACGCGGGTTTGTTGACCTTGCGCGGCGCAGAGCTTCTGGCGCGCGCGGATGTGGTGGTTTACGACGCGCTCGTCAATGCGGATTTGCTTCGCTTGGCACCGAAGTCCGCTGAGATTATTTACGGCGGAAAACGCGCCAATGCCCACGCTATTCCGCAGGAGGAATTGAACCAGTTGCTCGTGCGAAAAGCGGAGGAAGGAAAATGCGTCGTGCGTCTTAAAGGCGGCGATCCATATGTGTTCGGACGCGGCGGCGAAGAAGCCGAGGAATTGATGAACGCGAAAATTGCGTTTGAAGTTGTTCCTGGAATTTCGTCCACGGTGGCTGCGCTGAATTACGCGGGAATTCCCGTTACGCATCGTGATCATTGCTCCAGTTACACCGTCATCACCGGGCACGAAGATCCCGAAAAAGACGCGACCAGCATTGATTGGGCGCACATCGCCAAAGATCCCGGAACCAAAGTCGTCTTGATGGGCGTGCAAAAGATTCGCGAGATTTCCGAAAAGCTGATCGCGCACGGAGTCGCTCCAAAAACACCTGTGGCGATGGTGCGATGGGGAACGACCGGACGTCAGGAAACGATTGAAGGAACGCTCGCGACGATTGCTGATATTGTTGCCGAACAAAAATTTCTGCCACCCGCCATCACCGTCATTGGCGACGTGGTGAAGCTGCGGAAGAAATTGAACTGGTTTGAAAAACGTCCTCTCTTTGGAAAACGAATCGTTGTTACCCGCACCCGCGATCAGGCCAGCCAGCTTTCCAAACAATTGCTGGAACGTGGCGCGGAAGTTTTGGAAATTCCGACGATCAAAATTGTCCCGCCGACGAAGCAGCGCGAACTCGCCGAAGTTTTGTTGGAACTAAACGCCTACGATTGGCTCGTGTTTACCAGCCCAAATGGCGTGAGCGCATTCTTTGAATATTTTTTCAAAGCGTTTGAAGACATGCGCGACATCGGCGGCGTTCGCATCGCGGCCGTCGGTCCGGCCACGGCGGCCAAGTTGAAAGAACTGCATCTCAAGGTCGATTTGATGCCGGAAGAATACGTCGCCAAAAAAATCGGCGACGCTTTCAAGAAATTCGAGAGCATTGAAAATTTGAAAATGCTTCTGCTCCGCGCAGAAGTGGCGAATCCCGAGTTGCCGAAGAAGTTGGAAGAAATGGGCGCAATTGTGGACGACATCGCGGTTTACAAAACTGTTCCCGAAACCGAAGACGTGAATGGCGCGGCGGCGAAGTTGATGGATCACGGCGCGGACTGGATCACGTTCACAAGCAGCTCAACCGTGGAAAATTTCAGCTCACGATTTAATCTGCCCGCGTTGCTGAAGAAATATCCCGAAACGAAGCTCGCCTCCATCGGACCGGAAACGACGAAGGCGATTTTGGCTCTCGGCCTCAAACCTACCATCGAAGCGAAGCCGCATACGATTGAAGGTTTGGTCAAAGCCCTTGAAAGCGCTGTCGGCAAGGAATAGGAGCGCGGACATCCTGTCCGCGAATTCAAAGTTTAACGCAACTCGCGGACAGGATGTCCGCGCTCCTATCACAACCCGACAAACTTCATCCCGAAACGAATCCAGAACGGAATCGACACCAATCCGATTACGGATGTGGCGAGCAGAATGCGCAATGCCGTCGCGGTATCACCGCCGTAATGTCGCGCCATCACGATGGTAAATGTTGCCGTGGGCATCGCGGATTGGAGAACGATGACGCGTTTGAGTTCGAGCGAGCAGGGGAGATATTTCGCCAGCAGCAAAAATAAAATCGGCAACAACGCGCAACGCAAAAGGCAGGACGAAAAGATGGATTGCCAACTCGATCGAGAATGAAACTCGTGGAGATGATCGGCCATGGTTGCGCCAATCAAAATCAAGCCCATCGGAATCGC
>JBBQAX010000126.1:0-11816 GCA_038316905.1 Verrucomicrobiota bacterium
GTTTTCGTTTCCCACGATGCGGCGAAGTTCAGAAATAATATTGTCAGCCAAAGCCATAAATTTTTGTGGGATGAAGATGGGCAGCGGGTGCGATGCGGTCAAGAAATCTAGTCGAACCACAGAGGCACGGAGGCACAGAGAATGGAAAAGCATGGGCACCTCCGCGCTCTGTGCCTCTGTGGTTTAATTCGTTCCCAGTTTATTTCCAACTGTACCACTACCGGAAACCTCTACAATTCCCGAAGGACGCTTTTGTAATCCGGTGGCGTTTCTCCGTAACCCTCTTTGCGACGAGCCAGCGCGGGTGCGATGATTTCTTTGCGCACATCAATTTCGCTTTTGAAAATTTCGCGCCAGAGCCGTTCCGTGTTTTCTCCGTAACGATTGGGCGATTCCTCGTCGAAGTTCGGGCGATAAAGATCCACGGCGTTCTGCAACTCGTGTTTCATTTCATCAGCCGTCGGATGGCCGGTTGCTGCGATGACCACTTCAAACGCTTTGATGTCTTTGGGAGCGAGTCGATCCAGTTTGCCGATTAAAATGTCAAAGGGATGGGGAATTGTCAGAGTGATGTTTTTAAGTTCAAAATTTTTCGCGCGCGATTTCCATCTTGGACTGGTACGAAAACTCAGTTCGTAACCCGCTTCCAAATAAAATTCACCGCCGTCTTCCTTGCCGAATTTGTGAGCGCGGATGAGTGACGCGAGATCGTCTTCGTTTCCAGAAAACAAATCGATGTCGCCGCTCAACAAAGTGCGGTCAAGCGTCAGTTGCAGGGGCGCGGAGCCGTAGAGAATGATGTGGAAATGCCTGTCTGTCGGAAGCAACGATAGAAACTTTTGCAGGAACTGTCCCGCAACCGTGTTCCAATCAATTTCCGCGCGCCACCAGTTTTCTGTCGATGTCATGTTTGCGGGAGCCGCCGAGACAATAAAGAGCTTGTTGGATGAGACGGTTTTCTACTTCTGGATCGTTGCCCAATTCGTGAGCCAAAGCTTGATCGCGCGGACGTAACGGGCCTGTCGCATTGCGATAAAGCAAACGGGCCGCGATGCGCGATTTGCGCCAACCACGGTTGTATTTTTTTACTGGCTGAACCACGGGCGGAATATAAGCAAAGGCAGTGAGCGGGGTCAAACGCGGTTAATCTTTGGTATTGTCCTAAATTGAAATCAATCTTTCCGAAAGAATTGCCAAACGAGAAACAGAACCACCGTTGCGCCCACAACGCAGACAATTGGTAAAAGGTAATTGGATAATGTTTGCGATGTCATTTTCAGCCTTGTGCGCCGCAACGATTGAAACCTTAACCGTCGTCTGCGGAGAATCGACGGGTTAGGATACTACCTAATCTTTATGCTGTTTTCTTTATGCTGTGTTGGAAAAATATTTTCTGCCGTGCAGAAATTCGAGAAGCGAGGATGAGCAACGCCTCTGTGGAGTTGTTGAAAATTCAAATCTGAAAATCCCCTTTGCCTTTTGCGCGATCTTTTTTGCTGATCACTTTCACGTCGCAGGCTTCGACGATGACCACAGAATTTTCTGGGACGCTGCTCATCAAAAAGACGTTCGCGCCGATCGTGCTGCCCGCGCCAATCACGGTTTCGCCACCGACGATCGTCGCGTTGGCATAAATCGTCACATGATTCTCAATGGTTGGATGACGTTTTTGTCCGCGCAGCAATTGACCTCCCGCCAATGAGCGCGCGACGAGTCCGACGCCTTGATAAAGTTTTACGTGGCTACCGATTTCGGACGTTTCGCCGATGACGGTGCCAGTGCCGTGATCGATGAAAAAGTGCGAGCCGATTTTCGCGCCGGGATGAAGATCCATTCCAGTGCGGCTGTGCGCCCACTCGGACATGATTCGCGGAATGAGCGGAATATTTTTCCCGTAAAGTTCGTGCGCCATCCGTTGCACCGCGATGCTCTCGACGAATGGATACGCGACGATGACTTCTTCTTTGCTCAACGCGGCAGGGTCGCCGTTGAACGCCGCTTCGGTGTCAGTTTGCAGCAACTCGCGGATGCGCGGGAGGTTGCCGAGAAATTCCAAAGTCAAAGTGCGGGCGAGTGCGCGTAAATCTTTTTTTGAAGATTTATCCGGCGGCGCGTATTCGAGGCTTTTGTAAATTTCATCTTCCAAACGGCCCAGAACCGAATCCATCAACGTCGCGGTTTCGACTTTGAGTTCGGACGAGTGAATCGGTTTTTCATCGAAAAAGCCGGGGAAAATCAGCCGGAGCAAATCAAGCGTGATAGATGCAATCGCGCTTTTGGACGGAAGATTTTTTCCATCGAGATGGTTGATGCCACCGCTGCGGGCGTAGGAAGCAATCAGTTGTTCGGTTAATTGCGTCACGTTCACGGCGCGAGTATTCCGCAGCGGATTCGCAAAGGCAAGCGGACGGAAACGTAGCCGCGCTCGCCAGAGCGTGGTGTTCGTTGAAGAAGACTCACGCCACCCTCTGACGAGGGCGGCTTCGTTGGGAAATTGCGGACAGGATGTCCGCGCTCCCATAAAAAAGCTGGCGCACGGAGATGCGCCAGCTTTGCGAAAATATTACTAACTGAATTTATTTCTCGGACTTCTTTTCGCCGTCTTTCTTGGCGTGACCCGCGCCGGCTTTTTTCATTTTTTCTTTGTCGTCCGCGCTGATTTTGGCGCGTTCTTCCTTGTCGATTTTGCCGTCTTTATTGGTGTCATACTTCTCCGTCATTTCTTTGCGGATTTGTTTTTGTTCAGGAGTCGGTTTGGTTTTTTCTTTGTCGTCGGCTTGAACAGCGACTGTGCCGAGGAGGCAAAGACCGAGGGCGATGGCAGCGATTTTTTTCATACTAATTTAATTTTTGCGGCGGTGCTCTGGGCGACAGGCTCAGTTTGCATTGCCGCGATTGTGGATTAGGACGAGGCCCGTTTCGCAGCGGTTACATTTTCTTGAGGATTTCGAGACAAGCAGTAACAACGCGTTCAACTTCAATGGATTTCATGCAACGAAAATCAATCGGGCATTCGCGCAGAAAACAAGGCGCGCACGGGACGGATGATTTCAACAAAGCGTGATCGTAATTTCCTGGCAAACCGGGGCCGGTCAATTCAAACGAGGTGCTCCCAAATGGAACGACCGCCGGTGTGCCAAGCGCGGCGGCGATGTGCATCGGGCCGGTGTCGTTGGTCAATACGAGTCTGCAAAATTTCAATCCAGCGCAGAGTTCGCGCAGCGTTGTTTTGCCAGCGAAATTCGCGACGCAATTACGGCCAAGCGCCTTCTCCAATTCAGTGGCGATTTGACGAGTGGCAGGATCGTTCGTGCCGAAAATAATCCAGCCGCAGTTTGTTTTTTTATGAAGTTCGATGGCGGCGGCGATGAACCGTTCGGCGGGCCAGCGTTTGGCCGGGCCGTATTCGGCTCCGGGATTGAGTCCGAGCCACAAGGAATTTTCGCCGCTGATTTCCTGGAGTCGTTTACGGAATTTTGAAACTTCTTCTTCCGAAATTTCGATTCGTGGCGCGAGCGAATCCGCCTTTGCGCCGAGCGCGGCGACGAGATGCAAATATTGAAAAATGTGATGAGCTGTCGGTGGAAAATTATTCGCAGCGACAGGATTTGAACCTGCAATGAGCCGGTGGATTTCGGCCGCAGAACGTTTGTGCATTTCGATCGCGCCTTCGCGTGGTTGAATTACTTTCGTCAAAAATAAATTTCTGCCGAAGCGGGAGTAGCCGAGGCGTTGCGGAATTCCCGCGAACCAAAGTTCAATGGCGGAGCGATGGGAATTCGGGAACGCGAGGCCAACATCGAATTTTTCGCGCCGCAGTCTTTTACCGACTTGCCATGCGCTTTCGTGTTTGGCGAACGTCAACACAGCGTCAATGGCGGGATGGTTTTGCCAGAGGTCGGCAAGTTTTTCGTGCGTGAGCAAGGTCAGGTGCGCGTTGGGTTTTGCTTCGCGCAAACGTTGCAAGGCGGGTGTGCTCATCACGGCGTCGCCGAGCCAGTTCACGCCGCGGACCAGAATTTTTTCACGGACATCGCTCATGCGTCGGCGGCGAATTCGTTTTCTGAATCCGAGATTCTGTTTTTGCGCGTTTTGGCGGTGCGCGGTTTCCAACGGTTGTGAACCCAAAACCAGTTGGCGGGATCGCGGCGGATAGCAGTTTCGAAAGCGCGATTCACGTCGGACATGATGGCTTCGCTGGAACGCGGTTGCCCATTTTCGTGCGTGGGAATTTCATCACCCGCTTCGAGCCGCCACTTGGCAAGCCCGACTCGATAACAAATTCCCGTGCTCAACGGGCAATGGTAGCGCAACGCAAAAATGGAAGGAGCAGCGCTAGTGGAGCATTCGTGGCCAAAGAACGGAATGCGCAATCCGTTGTTGCCCGCATGCTGATCGGCGAGCAATCCGAGAATCATTCCCGGTTGTGACATCGCGGCTTTGAGCGCGTTGGCGTCCGTACGGCGTTCGAAAAATAAGCATCCAGACTTTTCACGCATCGATTGCATCAAACGATTTAGCGATGGCTGGCGCAATCCGCGGTACGTGGTCGCCGACTTGAAGATGGGCATGAATTGCCCGAACCGCGCGTAGATTTCAAAGTTGCCGAAATGCCCAATGGCGATGACGCGTGTCTGGGGCGGTTGATTCGGATTGGGGAATAGCTTTTCCGCGCCAACAAATTCGAGATGGCCGCGTAACTGTTCCAGCGTCATGGCGGCAGTTTTGGCAGCACAGCAAAAGCTTTCGCCGATGCGTTTGAAGTTTTCCCAGGCGATGGCGCGAATTTCTTTGGGGGATTTTTCGTTACCAAAACAGCGCGTGAGATTTTTGAGGACAACTTTGCGATGCCGTGCGTCGAGCAGATAAAACATCGCGCCACCAATGCGGCCGATTCGAGCGACCCACAAAAGCGGCAGCGCTTGAAGGACCCCGATGATCGTTCGCACGAGGAAATAAAGCGGCTTGTCCATTTAGCGGAGACAGATTTTACGAACGCAATCCTGGAAGTCGTTCGCGCCGTTGAGAATTTTAATTTCTACACGCATGAAGTAAATGGCGAGGTCGCGCCGGTCAATCTTGGGGAAACGCACTGCATCTTTTTGCGTGGTGATAATGGCTTGCGCCTGGCGTTTCTTGGCGCGGTTGATGGTATTGATAATCTCCTGTTGCGTGAAGCGATGGTGATCCGCGAAACGTTTTGAGTAAACGAGTTCACCCCCAAGTTTCACCAGACTTTGCTCGAAACTTTCGGGCTGCGCGATGCCGCTCAGCGACGCGATTTTCTTCTCCTGCAACAATTCCAGGCCTTTGCGTTCCCCACTGAAAACATCCTCGAAATAGAGCGGCGCATGAATGCATTCAATGATGCCTGCGGTGGAATTAAGGCTTTCGATTCGCTTGCGCAATTCGGCGGTTTTGCCGTCGCTTTTGGTAATGAAGATAGTCGTCGCGCGCGAGAGGTGAGAGGGCGGCTCGCGCAACGTTCCGCGCGGCAGCATTTGTTCGTTGCCAAACGGTTGCTGACGATCAATCAGGACAACGTCGTGACGACGTCCGCGCAATTTCCAATATTGAAATCCATCGTCGAGTAGCAACGTGTCGCAGCCAAATTTCTCGATGGCGTAGCGTCCGCTTTTGACGCGGTCTTTGTCCACAAGCACGACGACATCTTTCAAGTTCGAGGCGAGCATGTACGGTTCGTCACCGGCGGTTTCGGAATCGAGCAAAAGATTCTTTCCATCAGAGACCACTCGCGGTGGAGTGCTGTCGCTGCGGAACAAAAGTCGATCGATCAAACGGTTGGTGAGCGGCGGCGGTTTGGAACGGTAGCCGCGCGAAAGTATCGCGACGGTGCGGCCCTGATCCTGTAACTCGCGCGCAAATTTTTCTACCACGGGTGTTTTTCCGGTGCCGCCAACGGTTAGGTTTCCGACCGCGATAACCTGAACGCCGAGGGTGGAGTCGCGAAAGATCCGCGCCTCGTAAAGAAACCGCCGAGCCTTCACGGCCCCGGTAAACAATTTCGAGAATCCCAGTAGAATGCCGCGCAGAATCGCCGCGCGTTTGCCGCGACGTTCTTCAAGAATCACCTCGAGCACAAACGTCTCGGTGGCTTCTGTCCAGGCTCGAATGGTTTCCCGCATTTTGTTGAGCTTGCCAATTCGGTCTTCTCAAGACAAGCGGGCTGAACGAAATGAATTTCGGGAACGTGTCGGACGCACACACTGAGAACTTTTTCTATCGCCTTTGGCCACTCGCCTATAATTTGGAGCGTTATGTCGTTGCCGATTAAACTAATTTCTACGGATTTTGATGGGACGTTGTTTGCTGAGTTTGAGAATCCGCCTGTGCCATTGAAGTTGCAAAAGCTGATTGGCGATTTGCAAGCGCAGGGGGTCATCTGGGTGATCAATACCGGTCGCGATTTGTCCGGTTTGATGGAAGCGCTCGGGCGTTCTCATCTCAGTGTGAAGCCGGATTACCTGGTGCTGGTGGAACGCGAAATCTATTGCCACGAAAATTCACAATACGTCCAATTGGCGGACTGGAATCGCGATTGCAGTCACGCGCATGCTGAATTGTTTTTGCGGGTTCGCCAGGATGTGCCGGAACTGATGGCGTGGGTGAGCGAGCGGTTCTCGGCGACGGTTTATGAAGATCCTTATTCGCCGTTTTGTTTAATCGCGGAACGAAATGAGGACGCGGACGTCATTCACGAATACCTGAATCTTTATTGTGATCGGGTTCCCAATCTGACAGTGGTGCGAAACGATGTTTATGCGCGGTTCAGTCATGTCGGTTACAACAAGGGAACGGCCCTGAGTGAATTGGGGAGACGTCTTAAAATTTCTCCCGAACATATTCTCGCTGCGGGCGATCATTTAAATGATTTGCCGATGCTCACGAATCAACATGCACGGTATCTTGTCGCACCGAGGAACGCGGTGGAGCCAGTGAAGTCACTTTTGAAAACACAGGGTGGTTACGTGAGCCATCTGTCTCATGGTCATGGGATTGCGGATGGAATAGAGTTTCATTTGAACGGTAGTCTTCCACGATAAGTTTTAATGCTTCTCGTCCGCTGAATTAACCCTTCTAATTTCTTTTTTTAACGTCACTCGTGCTTTCGGTTTAGCTCTCTTAACTCATTGAATTTGTGTGCTTTACACAGCTGCTAAAGATTTGACACGTGCATGTTCCATCAATACCGTACCCCCCTGCAAAACAAAGGAAGCGTTGCACCAGCTTGGAAAACTCCGAAGCGGGCAAAGCATCAGAAAAAATAATTTAGAATGAGTGAATCAACCTTGTCCGCGCCGACCCCCGGCGGCGCTCCAAAGATCTCGAAAATATCAGAGGCCATTATCCGCATCGCGGGCAATTCGCAGGACGGCATTCAAGCCATCGGCGGTTTTCTCGCGCGCCTGGCGGGACGAAGCGAACAGGAAGTCATGACGTTCATGACCATTCCAGCCACGATTTCAGGTGGGCCATCCATTTTCCAGGTTCGCATCGGTTCCGGCGAAGTGTTGAGTTCAGGCGATGAAGCGGACGTGTTACTGGCATTTTATCAGCACTCTTACGAGAACCACATTGGCTCATTGAAAAAAGGCGGAATCGTTCTTTACGACTCAGGCCACGTTGAGCCGAAGCCAGAATGGTCCACTGATTATCACCACGTTGGCGTTGCCATTTCCGGATTGACCGTCGAAGCCATTGGCGGGACGGCAAAGGACAAGGGCAAAAACATTTTTGCATTAGGATTGATCGCCAAGATGTTCGATTTGAACGTAGCCAAGCTGGAGAAGCTCGTCGCGGAACGTTTTACCGGCAAAGACGAGAGCATTATGAAAAATGCTTTGGCGGCATTTCACGCTGGCTACAGTTACTCGCTCGGGAACCTCATCGAAACATTTCAGTTCGTTGAATCTCAAAAGAAAAACGGCCATCAAGTCGTGATGAACGGCAACGAAGCGCTCGGTTACGGATTGATCGCGGCCGGCGTGCGTTTCGGCGCGGGCTATCCGATCACGCCATGGTCAGACATCATGGAATTGCTCCGCCGCGAATTGCCGAAATACGGTGGAACCTTCGTGCAAACCGAAGACGAAATTGCTGCGGTCTCGATGGCGATCGGTGCGGGTTATGCCGGACGCGTCGCGGTGACCGGTTCGAGCGGGCCGGGAATTTCTTTGAAAACCGAAGCCATCGGCTGGGCGGTGATGGCGGAAATGCCGCTGATCATTGTTGATATTCAACGGGGCGGACCTTCGACGGGAATGCCGACGAACGTCGAACAATCTGATTTGAACATCGCTGTTTATGGCGGACACGGCGACTCGCCCCGCGTCGTACTTGCGCCAGCAAATGTCGAAGATTGTTTCTACACCGCCATCGAAGCCGTGAACATCGCCCGCAAATATAGCGTGCCGGTTTTCATTATTAGTGATCAGGCGATTGCGACGCGGATCGAAGCGTTTGAAGAGCCGAACCTTGAAAAAGTTTGCCAGGATATTTCGCCCGATCTCACGCCAGTCGCGGACCACAAGCCCTACGATCTTTTGAAAATCACGCAGCACGTTGCGCCTGGAACAAAAATTCAGAGCGGCAAATATCCAATTGCGACCGGTTTGGAACACGACGAACTCGGGCATCCCACTGGCTCGCCGAAACTGCACATGCAAATGGTCGCCAAACGCCGCAAAAAATTGCAGGCGCTCGGAGAAAGCTTGCCGGTGCCAGAAATTTACGGTCCGTCCGAAGGAAACGTCCTGCTGGTCGGCTGGGGTTCAACTCAAGGCCCGATTCGTGAAGCCGTGGACAAAGCGCGCGCGGCGGGCGACAGCGTTTCGGCCATTCACATCAAACACATCAATCCATTGCCGCCGGGATTGGAGAATATTTTCGCCGGATTCAATCAGGTCTTCGTCGTGGAAATGAACGACGAAGGATTGTATGGCTTCGGACAATTAGGCGGATTGCTTCGCGCTCGTTATTGCGATCCGAAAATTCGCGGCATCACCAAGACCGATGGGCTAACGTTCCAGGTCCGTGAAATTCTGGAACGTGCCAAAGCAACTGTTGCGGCAGGTGTGCGTAAACTTTGATCTGTTCAACCAAGTAAAAATTTTATGAGTAATTCGTTAACTGAAATTCCCCCTTGCGGCGGTGATATTGCCGTTGTTTCGCCAGTGCCCGAATCCGAACGCAAAGGTCTGACCAAAAAGGAAATCGCGGCCGATCATCCGACGTGGTGCCCGGGTTGCGGCGATTTCTCGGTGCTCGCGCTGTATTTCAAGCTGATTGAAAAGCGCAAAATGCTGCACGAAAAAATTACGACCGTTGCCGGCATTGGCTGCTCCAGTCGTTTTCCCTATTTCGTCCAGGCACACGGCGTCCATTACATTCATGGACGTGCGTTGCCGTTTGCCAGTGGCATTTCACTCTCGCGCCCTGATTTGCATGTTTTCGTTTTCGGCGGCGATGGTGACGCATTTTCGATCGGCGGAAATCATGTCAATCATACCGCGCGCAAAAACATCAAGATGACTTATATCATCATGGATAATTTTGTTTACGGCCTGACCAAGAAACAAACGTCGCCGACGTCACCGATTGGTTTCAAAAGCAAAACGGACGTTTGGGGTTCGCTGGATCAGCCGATCAATCCGATGAAGCAGTTGATTTCAGCTGGCGCAACCTTTGTGGCACGCGCCACGGCGACCAATGTGAATCATCTGTTGCAAATGATGGAAGCGGCGATGGACCACGATGGGTTTAGCGTGATCGAATGCTTGAGCGAATGCGTGGAGTTTTACGAAGGTGCGTTCGACGCAGCAAACCCACGTAAGGGTGGCGTGTTCAATATGGTTCCAGCGGATCACGATGTGACAGACGAAAATGCGGCCTACAAATTGGCGGGGGAAGCGTTTCCAGGTCATTTCGGAATTTTCTACAAAACCAATCGTCCGACAAAAAATGCGAACGAGGTTAAAATCAATTCAAGTTATTTGGAGAAAGTTAAAGGCCTGAAAGACTGGCAGATTTTGCAAAAGAACTTTGACCGGCTCAAATAAATCCCCGAAAAATTTAAACCAAAAAGCCCCGACAAAATCGGGGCTTTTTTCATTCCAGGCACAGTTCGAGAGAACCGCGCCCTTATGTTTTAAGGATTTCTCTTACCTTGTCCCTGAGTTCGTTTGCTTTGAATGGCTTCTGCAAGAATCCATCCAAACCTTTTCCTGCAAATCGATCGGTGGCGTCTTGCTCATTGTAACCGCTGACCAGCATGACTCGCGCATCGCTGCGAATGCGGCGGATCTCACGGAACGCCTCCTCGCCATTCAGATGCGGCATCGTCATGTCAAGGATCACGACTGAAATCGTCTCATGATTTGCGCGATAGATTTCCACTCCCTCTCGTCCGTCTGCGGCGAGCAGAACCGAGAAACCAAATAGTTCCAGCATTCGTGCCGTGATGGTTCGGACGCTCTCCTCATCATCGACGACCAGAATTGTTCCAGTGCCGCGCCAATTGGTTGTCGCCGTCCCGAGGGTGGTCGCGTTCGGCGCAGCGTCATCCGTGGAAGGCAACAGCATTTTGAAAGTAGTTCCGCTGCCCAACTCGCTGTAAACCTTCAACACGCCTTGGTGCCCCCGAACGATTCCTAATACCGCCGCAAGACCCAAACCGCGACCTGTGAATTTGGTGGTAAAAAACGGATCGAAAATTTTCGCCTTGGTGTCGGGACTCATGCCGCAACCCGAGTCGGCAACCTCGAGAAATGCGTAATCGCGTTCTGGCAAATCGGGGGAAAGATAGGCTTCAGAAAGATATGCGCGATCGGCTCGTATAACTCCAGTTCGGATACTGATGGTGCCGCTTTTTTCCCCGATGGCTTCCGAAGCATTAATAATCAAGTTCATCAACACCTGTCGAATTTGTGCCGCATCGGCTTCGACAACGGGAAGGACCGCAGCGAGGTCGAATTTCAAGAGGACGTTTTTCGGGATGGATATCCGCAGGAGTTGCGTCATTTCTTCAACGATCAAATTGAGATTGATCTTCTGAATCACAAAGTGTCCGCGACCAGAATAGGCGAGCATCTGTTTGCAAAGATCGGCGGCTTGCAGGCAAATTTTTTCAACAGTTTCAAGGTAAGGACGGATGGGCGAAACTTCTGAGGTTTGCATGAGGCACAAACCAGCATTGCCGAGAATGCCGGTGAGGAGATTGTTAAAATCATGCGCGATGCCACCAGCCAACACGCCAAGACTTTCGAGTTTTTGGCCATCGAGCAATTTACGTTCAAGCATCAGACGTTGTTCTTCATGAAGTTTGCGTGAGGAAATGTCTCGAAAAATACCGAGGCAAAGCGGTGGTTGGCCTTCCAGGTCAATAAAGGAATTCGCAAATTCCACGTCGAGAGTTTGTCCGTTGCGGAAGGCTACCGTGCGTTCCAGAAGTCCGGGAATAGTGCGGGCCGCGAATCTTTCGCGATACACGCTGAGCACAACTTCAGGGTCGCATTCGTAAGTAACCGAAAGCGGTTGGCCCACCAATTCTGTCGCACTCATGCCGGAGAGTTGGCAAAAGGCTTTGTTGACCGCGACGATCGTTCCATTCTGGTCCGTCAACCGCATTCCGTCGGCCGATTTATCCCAGACAGAGCGAAAGCGCAGCTCGGAATTGCGCAGTGCTTCTTCAAAGGTTTTGCGCTCGGTCATGTCTGCCGCGATGCCGCCAACAAATTTCTTTCCGGATGAATCTCTGAACGGAAATTTGTAAACCAACCAGTGGTGAATCAACCCCT
>JBBQAX010000127.1:0-11792 GCA_038316905.1 Verrucomicrobiota bacterium
GAACGGTGAGACTTAAAAACGCTGGCTCCTAACAGAACGCGTTTGTTGTCATCGTGTCGAACAGACAAACCGAAGAATGCGTTGGCGCGACTAGACCGAGGAAAAACGTATTTACCAATACCCCATCGTCCTCGCTCTTTCCCTCCTTCCACGGACTTTCCTTCTGCTCGGAAGAAATAAAAGAAGTGGTTTCGAATTCCATCAATAGGCTCTGATTGCGTTACGTCACCCGCCAAACCACTTGTGCCGAAATCTTCAAAGACAAGCCATGAGCATGATTCAGTTTTTTTCGGAGGTTCCCGAAGTCCATTACCAGCCGCATGGAAATGTTCCCACGCGCCATCAAACCAATGCGCTGCCTGCAGACTTGGCAACGCGTGTGCCCCGGATGCGAGAAAGAATCGAACCCGCAGCACGTTCTTGGGTAGTCCATCCTCATCTTTGAGTGTAGCGTCGAGTGCATTTTGAATCGCTTCACGCACGAGCGCGTCGGCGGGATTTTTTATGGCTTCCGTTGAAAAAAACTCACCCTGAATGGGATCGCGAACTTTTTCATCCGGTGCTTTTATGCGGTAATGCCAGCCCATTTAATCCTCTTTGATTTGCAGCTATTTCAGCCAGTTAATCTTAATTTCCTTTTCCACGGATTTGAATTCGTGGTCAGCCGTCACGAGTTCGGCTTTCTTATGTTTGGCGAGCGCGGCGGCGAAGGCATCGGCCAGTCCTAATTTGTGTGCGTTCTTCAAATGCGCGGCGGATTCGGCAAGCTCGCGGTCAACCGGCACGGCTTCCAACGGGGTCGTGCGCTCAAATTGGCGCGCGGTTTCCAAGCCGGCTTTCCCAAATTTTCGTTCCATCTTGTAAAGCACTTCGGCCCAATTGACGGCAGTGATGAAAACCGCCCGATCCGTTTCGGAAGCGGCGTGGAAAAGGTGTTCCATTTTTTCCGCGCCCGGTTCGTCAAAGAACAAAGCCAGCAACGCCGAGGTGTCCAGCACGGTGATCTTCATTCGCGATCTTCCTTTTCCCGTTCGGCGCGGCGTTCCTCCAGATGCTCCTGCACCACGGATTTCTCGCCGGGCTTGAGCTTGAAGATGCCGCGAAAGCTGCTGATGTATTCGCGCGTGACGGGCTGGAAGATAATGCGGTCTCCTTCTTCCACGAAATTGATGCGCGTGCCGGGTTTGATGCCGAACTTGCGACGAATGCGCGAGGGAACGACCAACTGACCTTTGGAAGTGACGTAAGCGGTGTTCATATCATTTCGTCTTTCTACGAAAAATCTTCCACAGTCTGAAATGTAAGGCAATATAAATTTAGTAAGACAAATTAAAACTGCCCTTTCAACGAATCGCCATCTGCTTCGGATCTTGATCTTTCAATCCGTATTTCATCGCAAACCGCAGCAAGCCCACGCTGTAAGGAGACGTCGAAGCCGCACCGCTGAAAATGCGGCCGAGATGTTTTTCCATGTGCGAAAAGGTCAGTTTCACGAGGAGCGTGTCGCGCAACATTTGCCCGACTTTGAAACAGGTGAATAATCTCCCGTCGTAGTAGTAACTAATAATTTCCTGCCACGTTTTCAGATGATGATGCATCTCGATTTGATACTTTTGAAATGCTTCGGGAGTTCCAGCGCCAATCGCATCCGCCAACAAAAATGCGCCCTGCATTCCCAAAAATAATCCGCTCGAAAATACCGGATCAACAAACCCCGCTGTGTCGCCGACCAACGCCCAGCCATCGCCGACGACGCGTTCGGAAATGAGTTGGTAATTGGTGTATTCCATCACCGGCGTGATTCGTTTCGCCCCGCAAGCGGCGACGCGCAAAGCAGAATCTTGCCGCAACAAATTGTCGTAACGCTCCTCTTTGGTGGCGCCGAATTGCGGCAAATGTTCCGCGCCGATGACCATTCCGAGCGACACGCGTCCGGGCAGCGGGATGCGCCAGCTCCAGCCGTGATCCAATCGCGTGGTGTGAACATGTCCCGCGTGATCAAGATGCGTTTTATCCACATGCGCGAATAATGCGGCGTCTTTACGCGCACCTTCGCGACTCGGAATTCCTAAAAGATTTGGCAACAACCGCACACGACCGGTTGCATCCACGATCAAGTCTGGCGATTGCGTGAAAAATCCATTGGTAGCGTCGAGTGTTTCTCGAGTGAGTTGCACTCGGTCTGTTTGACCAATGCGTTCCACATTCGCGACCGCTGCAAAAATTTTCGCGCCTGCTTTTCTCGCGGCATCCAGCAACGCGTCATCAAAACGATCACGCGGAACGTTGTAAGCGTAATTCGCCGTCGCGTCTCCGAGCCTCTCGAAGAAAAATGAAAAATTCAGGTCGTCGGTGAGGTTGAAAGTCGCGCCCGGTTTGAGCGTGCTGAAACTGCGCACTTCGTCTTCCACGCCGAGCGCCTGCAACATTGGAATGATCGCCGGCACAAGCGATTCGCCGACGATAAGGGGAGCGCGCTTCGGCTTGTGCCAGATCGCGACGCGCACTCCAGTCCGCGCGAGCAATATTGCCAGCGTACTCGCCGCCGGTCCGCCGCCCAAAATGGCGACTGAAGTTATTTTTCGGGCTCGTTGGTTATTCATTTAGACTACGAAACACAAGTGGCGCGACGCTCGGCAGATACAACTCTGCGAAGGTTATGAGAAAGGATGCGAAAAACAAGTTTGTCCAACAGAGAAGAACGCCAGAAAACTTCAGAGAGATTAGTGCGTCACGGGGAACGGAAATTTCATCTGGTCTGAATATGGAGACGGGGTGGGCCTTTTTGGAGCAATTTGAGAGATGGCAGAAGTTTTCTTGCGGTCCCGCTTCTTGACTAGCGTGGATTTTGAAACACTGCGGGAAGCAACTCCTGTTTTCTTTCCAACTTTGTGGGAACTTTTTTGCGCGATTCCAAAATGAAAACCGGCTGCATCTTCGAAACCGATTGGGGACGTCAGTGCTACAAGCCAGATGCTTGATCCGACGGCCACGAACCCAAAAATAATCAGCAGTGCTATCATCGTTCCCTGAATGAGCTATGGCGTTCCAAGAACTGGTTTCTCAAACGGGCTGCTTGTTTAATTCGAGAAATTCGTCGCGAAAGTCAATTTATAATTTTGTAAACAACCGATTTTCTACCTAGAACTACTCAGCCGGCTTATCAGCGATTGACTTACGTCATTCATCGCAAGCTTCCTAGTGAGTGAGAAAAGTTTAGGATCTCTGTCGAAAACTAACATCGGGAGCTGGGCGGAATGTAGCTTGAGGCTTTTGGAAAACTCGAGTCAGTTACTGCCCTGATGGTGTTCATTGATTACGATATTCTTTATGACAGGCGACGCAGCTTTGCATTGATGTTTTGAATGCAGCGTCCGCCGTAACGACATCGTTTGAATCTCGCAAAGCCAAACCCAGGTTTTCGGCAGCACGTTCGGCAGCTTCTAGTTCGAGTCGGTAATCTTTTGGGCGCGTGGCGACATCCGGCATGCGCGCCATTTCACGGAATTGTTCGCGCAGCATTGTGGCTTCATGCGTCGGAGATAATTCAGATTGTCCGGGAAGTATTTTCCACGACGTTTTTTGCGCTTTCTTTAACCGATCAAAACGTTCATCGATCGCAACCATTGCCTCGACCACGGAGGATGCTTTAGTTGTTTCGGGCAAGTTCCCTACAGCAGCCAGCTCGGTCGCCGTCGGCGGCTTGAACTCCCGCGCGGAACGATAAAGCCCGGGATAATCCTCAGAAGTTCCAGCCTCGCGCAACCACGCTTCGGCGCGGTCAGAGGTCCAATTTTCGCTGGCCAGGCACATGATCGCAACGGCAGCCGGACCTCGATGTTTTCCGTGATGACAATGGACAAAAAAGGGACCGTTCGTGCTTGCACCAAGTTTCGTCAGTTCCGCGATGCGAATTTTGGAAACGCCGCCGTAACCGAGTGGCAAATGAATGTAGAGAAGGCCAAATTTCCGCGCGGCCTCCACGTCCGGCTCGGAACCATCGACACTGAGAATCGTTTTCACGCCTAGCTTTGCGAGTTCGGAGAAAGCCGCGTCGCCTTCAGGTTCCGAGCCCGAGTAAAGGGTGGTGGTGACCCGGAAAACATTCTCCACACCCATCACATTGATCGGCTCGCCGATCTTAGGCTCATCGCCAAAACCGCGAATCGAGATCCCAATCACCAAGATCAATCCAATGATGTTGGTGGCAATGGCTTTCATTTTGTCAGAAAACACTAGGAGCGGCTGTCGTTCGACAAAAGAAAAATAAAGACGTTGGAAACCGAACTCTTTGCAGGAAGAGCGGAAAAGAATAGTAGGTTCTCGCTCATTCTTTTTGCCTGGGTTTTCGTCTTAACCCGGCAGTGTGAATCGAAGTTTTGCTCCCTAGACACGTTCCAAACCGTGTGGTAATCCATCGCTTGCCCTGATTGGGCGAATTGGAAAAAACATCCATTTAGAAAAGGAAATGAATATGAAATCAGTATTGACCGCCGTCTTGTTGGCAGGGCTTTTGGCTCCAAACGCTCCAGCCCAGGACAAAAAAGTCGAAGCCAAACCGACTGAAAAAGCAGCCGAAATCAAACCTGAACTCAAGCCGACGAAGGAGAACATCAGCTACGCGATTGGGATGAACATCGGCAGCAACATCAAGCGTCAAGGAATTGAGGCGGACGCGGATATTTTAGCCAAAGCCATCAAAGACGTTGTCGCGGATGGGACCACGCGGTTTACAGAACAGGAAGCGCAACAAATTCTGATGGCCATGACGGCAGAATTGCGCACCAAGCAGGAAGGGGAACGCAAACTTCAGGCAGGAAAAAACAAACAAGAAGGAGAAGCTTTTCTGGCTGAAAACGCCAAGAAGTCCGGCGTGACGAAAACGGCAAGTGGACTGCAATATAAAGTCATCACCGCTGGAACTGGCGAGAAACCAAAAACTTCTGACACGGTCACCACTCATTATCGCGGCAGATTGATCAACGGCACGGAGTTCGACAGTTCCTACAAACGTGGGCAACCAGCGGAATTCCCAGTGACCGGCGTGATCAAAGGCTGGACTGAGGCTTTGCAACTCATGCCGGTTGGTTCCAAGTGGGAACTCTACATCCCCTCTGATCTCGCTTACGGCGAACGCGGTTCCGGTCGCGACATCGGCCCTGACGCCGCCTTGATTTTTGAAATCGAATTGATCGCGATTAAGGAAAAACAAGAATCCAGCCAGGCCGTCAGCGGTGAAATCATTAAAGTGCCATCCGCTGAAGAACTCAAAAAAGGCGCGAAGATCGAAGTGATTCGCCCCGGCCAGACCAACGAGATTAAGCCGAAATAAATAGCCGTGTGCAGTCGCATGTTGCTGCACGTTCGCGGAGCTTCGTCGCCGAAGGAGAAAAAACCCTTCGGCGACTTTCTTAAATAAACTTTGTTGTCATCTCAGTTTAAACACTGATGAATGGCGGCAAATCTTTGAGCCGCTTCTTCAAACCTTCAACGTCAGCAGCGCCGGGGCGGTTTTTCTCTATGAAACCAGGCGAGAGTGCAATCCGTATCAACGTAAAATATTGAGGTAAACCGCAGTTGCTTCTGCGCGAAGGTGTTGTAATTTGTGTTTCCAGTTAGATTATTAGAAAGTTTTTTTTATGAGCGATACCTACACATTATACAATGAAACGGTCATGGAACATTTCATGAACCCGCGCAACATGGGTGATTTGAAAGATGCCGATGGCGTCGGCGAAGTAGGCGCAGCGGCATGCGGCGACATCATGAAAATCAGTCTAAAAATCAAAGATGGCAAAATCGAGGACGCGCGTTTTAAAACTTTCGGTTGCGGTTCGGCAATTGCCAGCTCGAGCATGGCGACGGAATTGATTAAAGGCCGTTCGATCGATGAAGCGATGAATTTTTCGAATCAGGAAGTTGTGGACGCCCTTGGTGGTTTGCCGCCCGTGAAAATTCATTGCTCGGTTCTGGCGGAAGAAGCACTGAAAGCTGCGTTAGAAGATTATTTGAAGAAGCATCCTGAGGCAGCGACCAAAGGAGAAAAGCGCGAAACGGTTTCAGCGTAATCGGATTTTCATTTTATCAATTAACGGCGCTCTCAGGAGTGCCGTTTTTCTTTTTATTACCCGCTGTTGTTAGCGGGTAATGAGTAAAAGGATCGCTGCTCCAAGCACGATTCTATACCAGCCGAAAGCAACGAACGTATGCGTTTGTATGAAACGCAGCAGCCATTTTACCACGACGAATGCTGTCATCGCTGCCGCGATGGTTCCGATCAAGATCATATCCCAACGGATGGCTTCGGCGGAGTCATGCTGTAGCGCTGAGAAGCTTTGCAATGCGCCTGCGGAAAGCAATGTTGGTATTCCCAAAAGAAACGAAAATTCGGTTGCGAGCGGGCGATTGAGGCCAAGCATCAATGCAAATAAAATGGTGGTCCCGGAACGGGATGCGCCGGGGAAAACTGCGGCGACCAGCTGGCCAAGACCGACAGCAATCACTATGACCCAGGTGATTTCGTCCGAAGCTGTGCGGCCACGAATCGCTGCCTCAATGATCAGGATCAGAATTCCACCAATCAAGGTTGCCCAAGCCACAGGGCCCGCTTCTTCAGGAAGTTTAAAGCCAAATTTCTTCAGTAAAAGACCGCCGGCTCCAGTTATAGCGAAGGCGACAAAAAGTTTGATCAGATAATCGCGAGTCTCCGGTTCGCGCCAATTCCGGAACAATTCTTTGACGCGGTTTGTGAAGACCAGCAGGACCGCGAGGACAGCTCCGCTTTGAATGACGACGTTGAATAAATCACTTTGTCGCGGCAGCCAGCGTTCTGCCAAAAGTAAATGGCCGGTGGAAGAAATCGGGAGAAATTCGGTTACTCCTTCGATCACTCCCAAAATAATTGCGACGATCCAATCTGACATGCGGGGTTTAGACGACAAACGCGCCCGGAAGACAAGCGTCAAACAGGGCGTGGGTGGAAAATTTGCCGGGATGTGTCACTGATCTTTCTTTTTGCTGCCGAACAATTGAAAGCCAGAGCGCGTATTGCCTTGGGCTTGTTGGACCTTCATTTGCCCGAGAATCGAAACCCAGCCGATGAAGATTTTGTGCCATTGGTTCTCGAGACCGCGCAAAACTCCTTCTGCCATTTCGCTGAGGTATCGGATGGATGGTGCGCTGGAGATTAAACCGAGCACTTCATCTTTTGTGGGCGAACCGCATTCGACTGATGAGAGGATCAGTTCCATTTGCTGAACGAGAACACTCTTAACCTCGAGGAATTGATTCTCATCTTCAGCGCTGAATTTTTTGGATCGGGCAAGGCTGACGAAGTAATTAAATTGTTTCAGGCACTCCAGGTAATTCTCCAACTGCATGATGACCTGTTCGACATTGTTGTTTTGGCGCATAAAAATTTATCCTGTGTACGGCAGGATTCCGTTTGGTTTTAAGAAAACAATGGCCCCGCCGCGCAGTTCCCGAGCCGTAATTTTGAAACCGTCGTAGCGAACGATAATTTCCGAAAGCGGCAAAGCAGCTTCGCGCGCATCCTTAAAGACAGCCAGAACAATTGAGCTGATCTCGGCAAGGAGTGGTCGCGAAAAGGAGTTGGGCAGCGTGGAGGCCAGCACGCGTCCCAGCGCATCGACCGTGAAACTGCCCGACGGCAATTGCGTCAGCTTTGGAGCCGGTTTGGAAAAAAGATTCAGGATGCCCATTTGATAGCAATGTTTTTGAGGGTTTCGTACAGTTGTTCAGCGGTCAAGGTTCGTCGAAATCCAACGCAAAGTTCCGTGTCGCCACGTGAGGCGATGCCGACATGACGTTGCAATCCCAAACCTTCGACCTGTTTCAATTCACCAGCTTGCAATTTCTCGCCGAGTTCACGCAAACGTTTTTGAGTCTGGCGGGTCCATGCTGCAACAGGAGATGCATTTTCAAGACCCCATGAATCCGGCGCATTTTTCTCGTCGGCAGGAACCGTCATAACGAATTCTACCCCGTCCACACGAGACAACGCTGCTAGAGGCGAACGTGTCAGGAATGTGGTGTCGCAGGCCGCCGTTTGAGCCGAGGATTCAGCAACTTTATTTTCATCGTAGGATTGAGCGAAATCCAGCAACAGCGCTTGATAAGACGTAGTGATGATGCGGGGATGTTCGGCTTCCGCTGGAAGAATTTCAAAACTGCCGTTTTTCCAGGACAAGATTTCTTTGAAGGCTGCTTCGCCATTCGTCGTCAACGTAGCGGCGTCAATAACTTCTCCACTCGAGACCCAGATATTCCCCTGCTTGTTTCCTTTGGTAATTTTCAGGACAGACGAGCTGTGGGAAAGACACTCCAGTTGCACCAGATCAACGAGACTTTTACTTTGCACACCGCGAAACCCACCTTCGTCCGGTGGTTGTCCCAGTAATGACTCCACGCATTCGCGAAACAGCTTAATTTCCTCAGCGGTCCGTGGTTTTTCCCAGAATAGATCAATGCCCATGGCGTAGGCGCGCGAGCGGTATTGTTCATCAACAACCCCGGTCATGACGACGATTCGGATCTGGGGAAATTTGCGGCGAACAATAGAGAGTACTTGCAGGCCGTCCATTTTCGGCATACGCAAGTCGGAAATCAACATGGTGAACGGCTCGGATTCGAGCAAGGCGATCGCGCGCGCGCCGGAATTGGAAGTATGAACTTCGGGTTGGCTGGGCAATTGTATGAGGACGTCTTTGTATAAATCGAGCAGGTCCTGCTCATCATCCAAAAGTAAGATTTTGTGGCGTGTTGACATAACTGAAATTTTTATACCCCGATTTATTGGCTCAAAAAATGCGAACGTTGCAACCCGAATGATACTGCCATTAGCGACGAAAACTGAAACTGGCACAATCTAATTAAGGTTAAAATCATGTTTGCCTCATTTAAAAAATTGTTTCGCAAGGACACAGGCGAGGACTTAGCTACTTCTATTCCAGAGGTATCCCTTCCCGGCTCCGCCACTCACTCATCGGGGACTCTAGCCAAGCCGGTCACAGTCTCCTTTCCCTCTGAACAGCGAAGCCCCATAGCCACCGCGCCAGCATCGATGGCTTCATCCGACATCGTCTCCCTGCCCGTGCATAGCGTGATAGCACGTTTGCCCAATTCAATGGCTGGGATTGTCCAATCTCAGGGCAACGGATTTTTCTCCCTGCCAGCACTGTGGGTCGCGCAGGAATTGCCGAAGGGTTCAGTCAAACTCTCGTTCGGCGAATTGCGCCAGATTGCTCCTTTGGGAACTTTCTTTGAAAATACCCGCCATGATCAGGTCCTGATCGAATTGCCGCTGGATGAAATCTTAACGCGACTGCATCCCTCCCATTTAGCGCGCCGCAAAGGGCAGAGGCAGATCATGCTCCCGGCGGACATAATGAATGTCTTTGGACCGCGCGGAGAAGGAATCATGTTATCAACGGCGCAGCCGAGCGGCGCAAAGCCAGTGAACCCAATGCCAGCAGCGGCACCGATGGCGAAACCCGGCCACCTTGAGCCGGTTGCCATGCCTGATTTTAAAAAGTCTGCAGTTGGAGAGACGACCACGTTTCAAAAACCGGCCGTCCGTGTTGTGCCTTCGGAATCGGTGGCTGCTGAGCGACTCGCTATTCCGCTCGCAGCTTTGGCCGGAAGCTGGCCGGAGCTGATTAACAAGGAGCTGAGCACTCTAAATACAGCAATGGTTGTTCTCGCTCTTCCAATGGATCAACTCGAACAGGGATTGAAAACTGGAAAGTTAATTTTTTCATGGAAGCAGATTTGTGAATGGATCCAGCCACCGGTCAGCAACTCCGCCGTCGGTGAGGAAACCCTGGTCGATTTACCCCTCAAGGTCATTGCGCCCTTGTTCATGGCTAAACATCGGCCCAAGACGCAAAAGAAAATTTACATCGGCGACATACCCGACCTTTTTGCCGCGACTGCGCAAACAGTCCCAGAGGAATCTATTCCAGCGGCTCCCGCGATTGTTCATGCCGCCCCGATCAAAATGGCTTTGGCGGTTGAGCCTCCTGCGCCCGCTGCGCCGTCACTTCCGATCAAACTTCCGGTCGCCGAACTTGCAGTCGCACCCCCGATCACTCTCTCAGTGGAAACGCAAGCCGCCCCCGTTCCCGTCTTGCCTAAGCTCGAAACCGCTCCGATTCCGATGCCCCTTCCCGTGCCAACGATTGAGCCAGTGAAGAATGAGCCAGCAACAATGCGTGAAATCTTCGGTCAACCCTCGAAGACCGCTTGGTCGCCTAATGAAATTGTCAAAAACGTCGCTACTTTGCCTGGAATTACCGGAGCGTTTGTGGCGATGCAGGATGGCTTGCTCGTCGCCGCTGAATTGCCTTCACATCTGAAAGCGGAAACGGTCGCCGCATTTTTGCCCCAAATTTTTGGACGTATGAATCAATACGCCAAAGAACTCCAGCTCGGTGCGCTCTCCAGCCTGTCGTTTGTGGTTGAAGATGTTCCCTGGCAGATCATCAAGAGCAAAACGGTTTATCTGGTCGCAATCGGAAAGTCTGGCGAAAGTTTGCCAGGTGCTCACCTCGGCACGATCGCAGCGGAACTCGGACAGCAAATTCAATAAAAGAAAAAACTATGGCAATCATCAATCAGGCAACAAAGGAACTGCAGGTCAAAATCGTTTATTACGGACCTGGCAAAGGTGGCAAAACCACCAATCTCGAGCAGGTGCATGGCAACGTGCAAAACGTGCAGGAAAAGGGTAAACTCGTTTCGCTCGCGACAAGTTCTGATCGCACTCTGTTCTTCGACTTTCTTCCGATCGAAGCAATGTCGATCAAGGGATTTAAAACCAAGTTTCAGCTTTATACCGTGCCCGGTCAGGTAATCTACAACACGACGCGCCAACTCGTGCTGCGCGGCGTCGATGGAATTGTTTTTGTTGCCGACTCACAATACGACAAGATGGCTGAAAACGTGGAAAGCTTCGCCAACCTCGATGAGAATTTGAAGGCGCTTAAGCTAAACCTCGGTGACATTCCGCATGTCCTCCAATATAATAAGCGCGACTTGCCGAATATCGCTCCCATTGAATACATGGATTTTTTGCTGAACAATCGCGAGGTGCAGGTGCCGTCGTTCGGCGCTTGCGCCACCAAATGCGATGGTGTGTTCGACACTCTCAATATGATTACTCGATTGTTGCTCAATAAATTTATTAACGAAGGTTCCCGCAAGGTTGCCTGATATGCTCAGCCTCCCCCCACTAATTGAGGAGGACGTTCAATGCATGGATTCCGCGTTGGATGGATTGCTCCAAAAAAGCGAAGCAACCGCTGCGCTCCTCATTGACAAAGGTGGACCGCTCATCACTCAGCGCGGCAATTTTGCTGGATTTGATACGACTACGATGGCCGCCCTTGCCGCAGGTTCATTTGCGGCGAATGAAGCTATTGCCGGATTAGTCGGTGAAGCGAATTTTGCCAGCATTTATCAACAGGGCGAGCACCACAGTTTGCTCGTGGGAAATGTCGGCGGGAATGTGTTGCTCGTTGTCATTTTCAAAGCGGCAACCAGCGTCGGCGTCGTCAAATTTTACGCGGCTTCGACTGTCCAGACCGTCGCCTCCCAATTGGAAAAAGCCCGCGCCCGAACGCCAGACGCCTCTCTTGATTTGGTTTCGATGAATTTATCGAACACAACGGAGCTTTTTCGGAAGAAAACCGCCTAAGCTCAGTTAGAAATAGTATTGAAATCTGCTTTTGAACCCATGTAGCCGCGCTCGCTAGAACGTGGCGTTGTCAAAC
>JBBQAX010000128.1:0-11791 GCA_038316905.1 Verrucomicrobiota bacterium
TCTCGACTCTCGACTCTCGGCTCTCGGCAAAACGATGAATGACATCCTTGCACGCACCGGTTTTGACAACCTTTGGTTTAGCGTGGCGGACTCCCAGAAATTTATTCAGAAGCCCGATCATTTCCTTTAACCCAACCGGCACTTTAGGCTTCATCAACGCGCCCATTTCCGCCGCGATTTCATCCACGGAATTCGCGCTCATGCTCATCGCCATACGCTTGTGCGAGCCGAGCGTGTTGATTGCGACTGGAAATGGAGAAACAACGCCGTTGACCGTCGGCTTTTCAAACAGAAGTGCCTTACCGCCGCCGGGTTTTTTCATTTCGCGATCCGCGATCTCCGTGATTTCTAGTTCCGTTGCGACCGGTTGGGAAATGCGAATCAGTTCGCCTGCTGCATCAAGCGCGTTCACGAAATCACGAAAAGAATCAAAAGCCATGTTCGCGAGGCTAAACAGAAAAGGGATGTGGCGCAATCCAGCCTGCGGTGGGTAGCACCCGCCTCCAATAGGAATTCGCACCCGCCGGAGGCAGGTGCTACCCGAACGTTTCACCCTACTTTCCTACCGCAAAAAGCTGTCGCATCGTCGCGATGAACAATGTTTTGTTCGCCACAGTCGTCGTGGCGTTGATCGGGTTGCCCAAATTGATTTTGCCGAGGACTTTCTTTTCCTTGCTCGCGGCGAAAATCCAGAAGTCGCCGTTGCGCGCACCAAGGTAAATTTTGCCATCGGCAACCATCGGTGAAGCCCAGACTTCGCCTTGAATTTCATGGGTCCAAAAAGGCGTGCCGGTTTTTGCATCGACGCAATGCATCGTGCGTCCGTTGTCCGCCAGAAAAACCATTCCGTTAAAAATAGCGGGCGAACCGAGCACGTGCTTTTGCAATGGATACGACCAGACCAAACCGTTGGTAGTGATGTCGCCGGTTTTGGTCGCGTCGATACATTTTAGCCACGCCTCGTTTTTGCCCCAAAAAATATCACCTCCGCCCGCGAGGTAAATTTTACCGTCATGAAAAACGGGCATCCCGTAAAAGTTACTCGGCCCCTCGCGTCGATTGCTAAGATAGGAATGAATGTTCTTTTTCGGCGCACTCGGATCGAAATCGAATTGCCAGACTTTTTTCAGAGTCGCCGGAGCGGAATCCCTCACCTCTTTCCTCTCTCCATCGGATGGAGAGAGGATGAAAGGAGAGGGGAAATTTTTTTCAAGCGGCTCAAACGCGTAAACGATTCCATTGCCCGCAGCGAAGAAAATTAATTTGCGTCCATTCACTTTCGCCATCGAAGGCGGCGACCACGTGCAGTGGAAAATATCCGGCGCAATGTTCTCGCGTTCGCGAGCGAGATACTTTCCCGTCTTTTTGTCCAACACGATCAAGCTTGGCGCGTCCGGCGTGCGAATGACTTTATGCGTGTTATCGACGCCTGTGCCGCTGTTGAGATAAAGAAAATCGCCGTCGATGAGAATGGAACTGTGCGCGCCATCGTGCGACCAGATGCCCGCTTCGCGCGTGAGATCGAATAGCCAAAGAATGTCGCCGTCTTGTTTTACCGAAGGAATATTTTTCGCGGGCGCATTCGTTCCACGCAGCATCCTGTATTCTGCTTCATCCCGAAATAAACCGTCATTTCCATTCGCCATCCCGCGTGCGTCGAGACACACGACTTCGCCGCGACTTGTCACGGTATAAACGCGATTTCCCTCCACCGTCACCGGCGATGACCAACCGGTTTTCGGCCAATCATGAAACTCATTAAACGGACCGTCCTCTCGTTTCGGCGAGAGCAATTGCCAGAGAAATTCCCCGGTTTTTTCTTCGAAACACATCAGCACTCCACTGTCGGAAAGATGGTTCGTATCGCGCGGATTCTCGTTGTTCGTGCCAATGTAAACGCGCCCATCCGCTACAATGGGAGTTCCAAAAGTTTGCGTGCCGAGCTGGGCCTTCCATTTCAGGTTCTTTCCCGTTTTGGGGTCAAAGGAGTCGGGCAAACCGCGTTCCGAAGAAACCATGTTACGCGACCAGGCTTCACCCCATTGCGGTTGGTCGGCGGCAAAAGTCGCGATGGAACCCGCAAATAGATTCAGGCAGAGGAAACCATAAAACATCCTGTCAGGGCGGACACGATTGAAAGCCATGGCGCGAGGATAATCACATGGGAACTTTCTGGCAATCGCGCCGAGAGAATCCGCGTTTTCGAGAACTTTACCATAAATCAAGCTGACTCAGCGCCCTCGTTTGTGCTAAGGTTTTTCCAATTCTCTATGCGTATTAAAAACTTCTTGGTGGCAGTTGTGTCTCTGTCGCTTTTCGCAGCCCACCCTCCTCGTCTTAACGCAGAACTCGTCATCACGGAGTTCATGGCGTCGAACAGCGGCCTCTTGAACGATCAGGATGGCGACAGTTCGGACTGGATAGAAATTCACAATAATTCAGGCAGTTCCGTGAATCTCGCTGGCTGGCATCTCACCGATGACGCGGCACTTTTAACGAAGTGGACTTTCCCCTCCATCAATCTTTCAGGTGGCAATTATCTCCTCGTCTTCGCGTCAGGCAAAAATCGGTCCGTGGCTGGAGCGGAATTGCATACCAACTTTCAATTGGGGAGCGACGGCGGCTATCTGGCGTTGGTTCAACCTGACGGCGTGACGGTTGCACATGGGTATACCAATTATCCACCGCAACGCTCCAATGTCTCTTACGGACCTGAAGGTTCGACCGCGGCCTCTGCTTTCCGTCTGGATTTCAATGACGGCACGGGCGAGGTGGGAACAGCTAACACGGAAGTTGGGTTCGATACTATGACGTTGAGTTCAAACCCCAGCACTTTCAATGGAGTCACTGTCACTTTATCCACGCTTAATCAGGCATCTCTGACGAGTCGCGATCGCAGTGGGCCGGCCCAAACCGCCACGCTGACGCAGGACCAGCTTTATGATGATTTCATTTTTGCGAACAGCACCGTGATCGGTGCTGGTATCCAGACGCGCGTTACTGGCTTGAAGATCAATCAGGCCTACACCGTAAAAATCTGGTCCGTGGATCCGGCCGGAGGTTCCGTGGGAAATCGAATCGCTGACTGGATCGAGACGGCAAGCGGCACGACCAACGTCATTCGCAATGACTATACGTGGAACGTTGCAAACCCGCCGATCAATGATGGGGACAATACTTTCAGTGCCATTGTGCAATCTTCGTCCAGTGGTGTTCTGCAGATTGAAGGGCGTCATGTCAGTGGTGTTTCGAGTTCCGTTTATCTGAACGCGCTCGAATTAGTTGAAGGGGCCTCCACCTCAATTGGAGCATTGCGCTATTTCGCTCCGGCCACACCAGGCGTCCCCAACGGAACTGGTTATCTCGGCCTTGTTCCCGAAACGCAATTCAGCGTCACGCGCGGTTTTTTTGATGCGCCGTTTAACGTCACGCTCACGAACGCCCTGCCGGGGGTGACTATTCGTTGGACGACGAATGGCAGCGCGCCGACGGATGCGACTGGCACCGTCTTTTCTGGTCCAATCTCCGTCACCGGAACCACGCTTTTGCGCGCCGCTGCGTTTTTACCCAACTATTTGCCGGGTGAGGTTGGCACGCATACTTACGTTTTTCTTAATCAGGTGTTGCAGCAATCCGCGACGCAAGCCGGTTACCCCACGCTGTGGCAGGGAAATTATCCTGCGGATTACGGAATGGATTCAAGCGTGGTGAATCATCCCAATTACGGAACAACGATTTCCAATGACCTGCGTTCCATTCCAACTCTATCGCTTGTAACCGGACATGACGGACTGTGGGGAGCGGTCAATGGTGTTTACAATCACGCCACCACTGAAGGCGTGCAATGGGAGCGCGCCGCGAGCGCTGAGTTGATCAACACCAATGGAACGACCGCCTTCGCCGTCAACTGCGGTTTCCAGATGCAAGGCAACGCAAGCCGCGACAACGCGCGCACGCCGAAACACGCCATTCGTCTCCTGTTCAAATCTGAATATGGCCCCGGCACTTTGGTTTATCCGTGGTTTCCCGGTCGTGTGGACGAATTCAACACGATTGTTTTGCGCGCTTGTTTCACCGATTCGTGGTCCACGCGCTATTCTGATAACACGATACTGGCGGGTGGAAAGGGCGTGCGTTATCGGCCGGAAGATTCACTGCTGCTTCGCGACATCTGGGTGAAAGATTCCATGCGTGACATGGGACATTTGTCAGGACGCTGCACGTTCGTTCATCTTTATCTCAACGGACTTTATTGGGGCGTTTACGATCCAGTGGAACGTTTGGACGCGAGTTATTTTTCATCTCATCTCGGCGGTCGGGAAGAAGATTGGGATGTCATTCGTGATTTCAGCGAAGTACTCGACGGCAATAAAGACGATTGGAACGCGATGATGGCCCTTTGCAATGCAGGCATCACCAATGAATCCCAATATCAAGCGATTGGAGAATTGGTGGACATTGAAAACCTCGTTGATTTCATGTTGCTGCACATCTACGCCGAAGCGGAAGACTGGCCGCACCACAATTGGTATGCCGCGCATCGACGCGCCAATTCCACGAACGGTTTTCCGGCGACGAAATGGATCTTTTTACCGTGGGATCAGGAAATTGTGCTCGATCAATTAGTGCGTCGCAATCGCATCAGCGTGAGCAACAACGACACGCCCGCAAGAATTTATTCCCAGTTGCGTGCCTGGCCGGAATTTCGCCGTTTGTTCGGCGATCGCATTCAGAAACATTTTTTCAATGGCGGCGCGCTCACAGCCAGTAACAACATTGCTCGAATGCAAACGCGCGTGACCCAGATTGATCGCGCGATTGTGGGCGAATCTGCTCGTTGGGGAGATGCTCGTGAATTCGCGATTGGCGCAAATCCCGGCACAGGGCAGACCTTTACACGGGACGAATTTTGGGTTCCTGAGCTGCAAAAACTTTATACGAATTTCTTCCCGACATTGAACGAAACCAATGTTGCCCGGTTCCGTTCGGGTGGTTTATTTCCCACGCCCGGCGCTCCGACTTTCAATCAGTTTGGCGGCGATGTTCCCGCAGGTTTTCAGCTCTCGATGAGTCACACCAATGCCAGCGGCGTGATTTATTACACACTCGACGGAAATGATCCGCGGCAAATCGAAACCGGAACCGTCGCGCCGACCGCGCACGCTTACGATTCGCCGATCACGCTAAACGCCGTCACGCTCGTGCGCGCCCGTGTGCTCAGCGCCGGACAATGGAGCGCGTTGGTGGAAGCCGTCTTCTACCCGCCGCAAGACTTGAGCAAATTGGTGCTCACCGAACTGATGTATAGCCCGCCTGCGCTCGGCGGAATCGCGGGCAACGATCTGGAATTTCTCGAATTGAAAAACGTGGGAACGAACACTTTGAATCTTTCGGGCCTCCAATTCAGTGGAATCACTTTCGCTTTTACAAATGGAACCACGCTCGCGCCGAACCAGTTCTTTATTCTCGCACGAAATGCGACGGCCTTTGCCACAAAGTATCCTGGGGTCACAGTGCATGGAGTTTATGCCGGCCAGCTGGATAACGCGGGCGAATCCATCACGCTATCTCTCACAGGGGGAGGAAATGTTTTTTCGCTCGCCTACGATGATGTCGCGCCGTGGCCAGTGACACCGGATGGACTCGGTTATTCCCTCGTTCCGAAGATTGCTGGAGCGTCGCAGGCATCCGATGATGGCACGAAATGGCGCGCCAGTTCGCAGTCAGGTGGCTCGCCGGGCGCAGATGATCCCGCGCCGCTCATTGCTCCAATTGTGATCACCGAAGTTCTCGCCCACACGGACCCGCCGCAGCGTGATTCCATTGAACTGCACAATCCAACGGCGTCGCCGGTAAACGTGGGTGGATGGTTTCTCACGGACACCACCAGCGCTCCCAAAAAATTTCGGATTCCAGATCCAGCGATAATTCCAGCGGGCGGTTACGTCTTCTTTGATGAGGACGATTTCAATTCCAACATCGGAACGAACGTCAACTTCGCTTTCAGTTCCACCGGCGAAGATGTTTATCTCTTTTCTGCGGATGCGAGCGCGAATCTTACGGGCTACAGCTACGGCTTTTCCTTCGGCGCTGTGTTCAATGGCGTGAGTTTCGGGCGTTACGTTAACAGTGCGGGCGACGAATTCTTTCCCCTGCAAAGTTCCCTCACATTGGGCGCAGCGAATTCGGCCCCGCGTATCGGACCGATCGTCATCAATGAAATTCATTACAATCCCGACGCAAACGGCGATGAGTTTATCGAGCTGTTGAACATCAGTGGCAACACCGTTTCGCTTTTTGATTCGACGGTTCCCACCAATACATGGCGCGTCAGCGGTGTCACCTTCAGTTTTCCAACGAACACCAGCATCGGCCCCTCTCAACTCATATTATTGATCGCGGGTAGCCCGGCGACTTTCCGGACAAAATATAATGTTCCTGCCAACGTGCAGATCTTTGGTCCTTACACCGGCGGCTTGCAAAATAATGGCGAACGACTTGCGCTCGATCAACCCGATACACCCAACGTCGATGTTGTTCCCTACGTCAACGTGGAGGAGGTGCGTTACGATGACGAATCTCCGTGGCCGCCCGGCGCAGACGGGAGCGGTCTATCGCTTCAACGAGTTTCCCCGACGATTTTCGGCAATGAACCGACCAATTGGGTGGCGCTCGGAGCCACGCCAGGTCAGCTGAAAGAAACCGCAGATTCCGACGAGGACGGCATTCCTGATGAATACGAATTGACGCACGGGCTTGATCCTTATCTGAACGACTCAGGCGACGATGCAGACGAAGACGGCGCAACAAACTTTGCGGAATACCAAAATGGAACCGATCCGCAAGTTGCTCAGAATTTTTATAATCTCGGCATCCAACTCATCGGAAACACAAGCCTCCTGGACTTCTACACGTTGCCGGGAAATGACTATTTCATCGAACAAACCGTGAGCCTCTCGCCGACCAATTGGATGAGTTCATTCACGTTGTTGAATGTCACGAATGCTCGTCCGATCACCGTCACAAACGCGATCTCATCTGACTCCATGTTTTATCGATTGAGGATAGAATAGATAGGGCTGGACCTCTGGGAGCGCAGCGTCGTTGCCGCGCCCCCTTGGAAAATTCGGAACGGATTATTTCGGCAACCACTTCTCCCAATTCTTCGCGAACTCCTCGAGGTTCTCTTTTGTAACGGGAACGAGCGGGCTGACATCGACGACGTTCGCTGGATTCTTTTTCAGATGAACCTTGTTGATGATGTGTTCAGTGGAGCGATAGCCCCATTCAAAAACCTGCTGCGCCAAAAGTAACTGCACATGGCCGCTGCGCAGATACGCCAACTCTGCTGGAAGCGCATCGACCGAAACAACCTTCACGGTGCCGGGCTTCCATTTGAGCGCATTGTCGGTGAAGAGCGGCCAACCGCCAATCATCGCCCAGCCGGTGATGTCAGGATTCGCCTGCATCACCTGTTCAACTTTCGCGGCGGCGTCCTGCGGCGTTTCTTTGTGGTAATACGTTTCGCGAATTTTGATTCCGGGAAATTTCTTCGCGGCATTCTTCACCCCCTGAACACGCTTCTGTAGATTCGGCGCGTTTTGGTTTCCAGCAAGAATCGCCACAACACCTTTACCGCCCATGATTTTCGCGAGTTCTTCCATCACCTGCTCACCGCATTTCGCGTCATCGACACCGAACGTGACGAAGCGTTTGCTCTTGGGCGCATCGGAATCAAACGTCGCCACTGGCACGCCATTTTTCACAGCGGAATTAATCGCGTCAGTCAATTTATTCGCGTCCGAACAACTCACCGCGATGCCGTCAGCCCCGCTCAACACCAGTTGCTCAATCGCCTCGGCCTGTTTCTGCGCGTCTTCTTCATTGGGCGTGCGCCAATCGATTTTGATTTGGATTTTGTGTTTCGCGCCTAGGTCTTTCGCGGCTTGCTCCGCACCGACGCGCGCGGCTTGGAAAACCGGATTGCCCTGCGACTTTGCGACCAGGCCAATGGTGTATTTCTCTTTAGCGTGAGTTTGTTGAGCAAAGGGCAACGCCATTGCAACGAAACCGAAGATGATTTTGCGTATGTTCATAAAAGGGATTTCGAGAGGAACTCTGCAAAAAAGCACGATGGAAAACAAGCGCCGGGTAGCACCTGCCTCCGGCGGGTGCGAAGGAAGGCTTTTACGTTTAGTGATGCGTTTCGGTATTCAAATTTCGAAGTTGAGCGATTGAAACAAGCAACCATCTGCCGTGAAAAAACGCGTTCGCACCCGCCGGAGGCAGGTGCTACCCGGGTTAGGATAAATTCACCGGATCAATATCCACGATCACCGAAACTTCATCCGGCAATTTTAACGATTGAATCACGTTCGACAAAACCTGACTGAGCCGTGTCATTTGCTTTGTGCGCAACATGATTTGATAACGGTAATTCTTTTCGGCACGGGCGAGCGGCGCGGGCGCGGGGCCGGCGATGATCAGGTCTGGAAAGTGAGCAGGTGAGAAACTGGGCGTGGGAGATTCCTCTTTCTCAATGGCAAATAATTCCGAAGTCTCACTTTCTCGTTTTCCCACTTTCCCACTTTCGTTCGTCACCTTTTCCAGTTCCTTGCGCAAATGTTCCGCCGAAAATTTCACCTTCTCCTCGTTGCGCCCTTTGATCGTGAGCAAGGCCACCCGGCTGAGCGGTGGATATTTCAGTTGTTCTCGGAAATCAATTTCCTGTTCGTAAAAGCCGGCGAAGTCGTGACGCCGCGCAAATTGTATCGCTGGATGAAACGGCGTGAACGCTTGCACAAAAACTTCGCCTTCGACATCGCCGCGTCCAGCCCGACCGGAAACCTGGGTGAGCAATTGAAACGTCCGTTCGCCCGCGCGAAAATCAGGAACGTGCAAACTTAAGTCTGCATAAATAATTCCCACGAGCGTCACGTTCGGGAAATGAAGTCCTTTTGCAATCATCTGTGTGCCAACGAGAATATCAATTTTGCCGCGCTTGAAATCGCCGAGAATATTTCGGTAATCCTCTTTGCGTTTCAGCGTGTCCGAATCCATCCGGCTGATTTTCGCGTGCGGAAATAATTTTACCAAAGTGCTTTCGACCTTCTCCGTGCCCATCCCGGAAAATCGAATCTGCGGATTGCGACATTTAGGCTCGGGACAAACGGCAGGCGCTTTCATGTCGTGACCGCAGATGTGACAGGAAAGCTTTTGCGCAGCTCGATGATAGGTGAGCGACACGCTGCAATTCGGACATTCGGCAACGTAACCGCAGAGCGGACATTGCATCGACGTCGCGAAACCGCGCCGATTTAAAAATAAAATTGTTTGCTCCTTCTTCTCGAGTCGTTGCGTGATGGCTTCTTTCAGTTGATGAGAAAAAATCTGCGGCCCTTTTTCTTTACGCGCAACCTGACGCATGTCGATGACGCGCACGATGGGCATTTTTTTGTCGTCGGCGCGTTTTAGTAATTCCAGCAACGCGTATTTACCAATGGTGACGTTGTAAAAGCTTTCGAGCGATGGTGTCGCTGTCCCAAGGACGATTACCGCGTTTTCCATTTGCCCGCGAACGACCGCCACATCCCGCGCATTGTAGCGCGGCGCTTCTTCCTGCTTGTAGGAATGTTCATGTTCTTCATCGACGATGATCAATCCAAGCGGATCGACTGGCGCGAAAACCGCCGAGCGCGCTCCAATCACGATGCGCGCGCGCCCTTGCCGAATCTTGTGCCATTCATCATGCCGTTCGCCTGCGGAAAGATGGCTGTGCAAAACGGCGACCAATGTTTTGTTAGGCCCCGAAGAGAATCGTGCCTTGAAACGCTCGACGGTCTGGGGCGTAAGAGAAATTTCCGGCACGAGCACGATTGCGCCTTTCCCTTGTTCGAGCGCGTGAGCAATCGCCCGCAAATAAACTTCGGTCTTCCCGCTCCCCGTAACGCCGTGGAGCAGAAACGTAGAAATTGTTGGGTTTCGCTTTGATGTCGCATTGGACGGGTGGAACAGGCGTCCCGCCTGTCCGAATTCGGCGTCCCGCCGAATTCCGTCGGAAACGCTCACCACTTGAGAAGAGTGTGCCCCACCCGGCATCCAGACAAATGGATACTCATCCATTGGTCCAACCAACCCAATCTCCCTTGGGTTGTTCCAGATGTAATCCCACTTCTCGTGCAAATCGGTCTCTGAGCGAATCAATCGGTCAAAGGACTCCTGCTGCCACACAGGTCCATTTCGTTTCATGACTTCATTCACTTCGTGTGCGGAAAACGATTTAATGCTGTGAAGAATTTCAGAGAGCGAATAGACCCCTTCAACTCCCGCTTGCTGAATGGGTAATGGTTGAATCAGCAAATGCACATGATCCGGCATGACACACGCCAGATAACATTTCATTTTTTTTCCGTGCCAATGATGGCAAGCGGCTAAAGTTTTTGCGCGGGCTTCGGGAGGAAGTTTCAAAGGCCCCCGTGTCTGCCAGGTGACGTGATAGATTTTTCCGGGGATTTCGAAATGGGGAAGCAGGCGGTATCGTGCGGTCGGTTCCGTGATTCCGGTTCCAGTTCGTGCCGTCTGGACGGATTTTGGCGGGACGCCAAAATCAACAGGCGAGACGCCTGTTCCACCCTTCACTTCCATCGCGAAGACGATTTTCTCTAGCGCGACTTTCTGTTCGGCGTTTAGTTCCAGTGGCTGCGTGGGGAGAATGGTTTCCTTCGCATACGGATCGCGTTCGGAGATTTGCGCGGCAATCTGGATCAAGCCTTTGTCTTCCAAACGTCGCACGGTTCCAGCGTCGGTTTCGGCGAGCGTGAGCAATTCCTGGAGCGCAATCTCTTTTCGCACTTCCAAAATTTCCCAGATCTCACGCTGGCGTTTGGTGAGTTTAGGCAGTTCTCCATTCAGCGGCAGAACGCGGACGAACAACTGTTCTTTCCAACCTTCTTTTTCTTTGCGCACCGCCTCCGGCAAAACACTTTTCAAGGCGATTTCAGGCGGGCAACAATAATATTCCCCAATCCATCGGGCCAGTTTAAGGATGTTCGGCGTGACCAGCGTTTGTTTGCCGATGACTTTCGTGATCTCGCGGAGATTGGTGTGCGGGGAATTTTCGATGAGCGCCGTAACACACCCCATCACCTGTCGATGGCCAAACGGGACTTTCACGCGACTGCCCACGTCGATTTGCCCGGCCAGCTCGGTCGGGATCAAATAATCGAACTCCTTGCGGAGGGCGAGTTCGAGTGTGACACGAGCAATCATCGAAAGAAGGAAACGGGAAAAAGAGAGTATTAAAAAGTGAAAACATGCACCGCATCGTTTTGTTTTTCTTGCGCTGCTTTTTCAGCTACAAAATAGCGTGAGAATTCGCCGGAAAGTTTTTTTCATCACGTTGTTCTGTTTTCTCCCGATGGGAATTTTCTTCTCATGGAACACCAGGCGGGAACATCGTCAGGACAAAGTGATCCTGGCCGCGGCAAAACGTTATGACGTTGATCCCGCGCTGGTCAAAGCGGTGGTCTGGCGCGAGACGAAGTTCAATCCGAACGCGAAAGGTCAAGCGGGCGAAATCGGCCTGATGCAGCTCATGGAATCCGCCGCACTCGATTGGGCTTCGTCGGAAAAGATGGATCCCTTTGAACACGAGTATTTGTTTGATCCTGCGATGAACACGTCTGCCGGCACGTGGTATCTGAAGAAACTTTTGAAACGCTACACCCAAACGGATAATCCGGTTCCTTATGCCCTGGCGGATTACAACGCAGGTCGCGGCAATGTTTTGAAG